>JAGOUD010000164.1 GCA_018061465.1 Burkholderiales bacterium | reverse complement strand
GCTTATTAATTAAAAAGACTCCTAAAGTAACAGGTTTTGTTGGCGTAGCTAAAGATTCTAAGCCCGTTCCTATTACTCAAAAAGAAGTAGATGCCATCTTGCATCAAGTAAAAAGTTCCAAAGAGCAAGCAAAACATAAAGTTGAATTTCAAGTTGGCGAAAAAATTCGAGTTATTGATGGACCATTTGTTGACTTTAATGCGGTTATTGATGAAGTCATATACCACAAAACTAAATTAAGGGTTAATGTTCAAATATTTGGTCGGGAAACTTCAGTGGAACTAGATTTTGGACAGGTAGAAAAAACGCTGTAATTCAAAATATCCTACTGGTGGTGGATACTTTGATCATTAAACCGCGGACAATTATGAGTTATGCAGAAGAATTACTTCAAAAAGGTAGACAAGAAGGTATGGCACTTGGTGAACAAAAAGTTCACCAAACTCAACAAGAGATAACAAAAAATCTACTAAAATCTGGTGTGGATAAATCTATTATAGCTTCAGCCACAAATTTAACTTTAGAGCAGATAAAATCTCTACAATAAATTGGTAGTGTCAAGAATTTTGCTATAATTTGTACATTATTAGTCATATATTACTTATCTCATCATTAACTTTATCTACTATTTACTTTTAATCTCAAATTTACAGAAAATATATTTAAAACACACATTAATCTTATGAATTATTTCCTGTTATCTAAATATACTCATCGTCTTTGAATCCTGGACGTTGTCAAACTTTATAAAAAGCTCCTTATGTACTTTACGTACACTTGGGACGCGTCCCCGAGGGGCGAGCCCCTGCCCCTTTTATTGCAGTCAGTTCTCCTAGTCCAGAATTCAAATACTTTGAGTATTAATATTTAGTCCAGCTAATATCTCGCCAATAGCTTGAATATCATTAATTCCACCAATAGTTGACATATAATCAAAATAACCATCAGCAATAGAGCTAAAAATTATATCTTGCCGGATTTTATCTAAGCCAGGATTATAACTAAACTGATTTTCATATTTGCTACGTGCTTTATCTAAACACTGCAATATATTGTATTTCAGGCTGCCATTATTAAATTTTGCCTTAGTTGCTTCCACAAATGCTTCAATTGCTGCCTTATGTATCAATACTGGGTTAGTTAAACTTCTTATATAATAAGCTAATATACGTTCCAGCTGTCGAGTGTCAATTACAGCTACAGCAAAATCCCGTCTCTCACCCTGAGCATTAATTTGGCGAATCACCACCCTCTTTAACTTACTCTCGGGTATATTATTAATAATTGCCGTTACGATTAATGCAGTAATTTTCTGGTCATATGCTATATCACTTAATTTATCGGCTAATGGTTCTTCGCGAATATTTGCAAATGGTGGTACTATAATTATACAATCATCTTGAGTCCAGAGTGTATCATCAATATTCAGCATAATTGTATCACCTGCTCTACGCAGAGTATGCGCTAGGTTAAGCCCAACTATTTCTTGTCCTCGTGCTTGAATATATACTTGGTATAGCTTAGTATAATAATCAAACTGCAGCTTACCCATTTCACCATAAGATAAAATCCCTTTAGTTGCTAAAAAATTATATAAATCAGTTAATGATATTTTTAGATAATATTTTTCTAAATAATAATACATTGCTTTAGCTAAACTTTTATTGGCTAAAGTAAGATTTTCACAATCGACAACCTCAGCCTCATCATTAAAAATGTTAATTCCCAATATTTTATATAGATTTATATTTGAATATAAGAAAGTATTCGCTAAATTTCTAATTGTCACTCGCAAATAAGTAGCTTTTTGTTCATCATTTAGTTGAAGCGGAGACAGTTTAGTAAAATCCCAGGGTGAGTTTACTAATGGCAATATAGTATTTGATAAATTAGCAGTTAATTGGGTTTGTCGGGCAACATCTAGCCATAAACGTGAAAAGTTTTGCTGGGAGTTATTATAAAAGGGATGTAAGGAGTGCTGCTCAAATAAATTTTTAAAATCAAACTTAGTTAATCTTGAATCTGAACTATCCACAAAATCAGTAAAACTTTCACCAAGAGTATTCATTAATAAGGTTAAAAGTGACGATGGTTTAATTTCACTATTATCCGTCTGGCTGCGTCCAATATAGCTTAAATATAGCCCTTGCTGTGCAGCAAGGATTATATCCAAAAAGGTCTGCTTATCCTCAAAGTTATAATTGCGATCAGCTAAATGCCACTCTCTTGCTAATAAATTAATTTGACTAATCGCTGAAGTTCGCGGAAACTCTCCCAAATTCATACCTAATATATATATATATGCATAGGGAATATTGCGCATATACTGCATTGAAGCACAAGTAAGAGTGCCATCAAACCTTAGTTTACCTTTGATTTCGCGCATAAATTCATCCAACAATAGATTCAATATTGCCAAATTTATTGATGTAGTTATCTCTGTTTCATTTAGTGTACTTAAAAATTTATTCACCAGTGATAAAGAGTCATCCTGATTTATAAACTGAATGTTTAAATTACTTATTAATCTATATACATCTTGAATACTTAATTGGGCATAGGTATTTTCATCAATATAAAATGCATCCCGCAACTGTTTGAGCTGATTAATTAACCCAATTATTTTATTGCATAGTTCGATTTGATTACTATCCATATTATCATACGGGCAGAACGCCCCACTTTCACTAACATATAACGGTGCCTGATTATTTTCGTTAAAAACTGCACTAGGCAAACAAGCTCCTAGCACCAAATTATTTATCCATTGCCCAAAGCTATGAATTGAATAATCAGCATATCCATATTTAACATAATCATGCTCATCAAAACCAAAATGGATAGAATTATCAATTAACCATTGTTTAATTAAATCAATGTCTGCCTGACTAAAATTTAAGCTCTGTCTTATTTCATTTTGAGTAAGTATTTCCATAAAATAGCTAACTTTAAGATTATATGGAGCATTAACCATCAATTTTAACGTCTCAAGCATCTTATACTCATAAGAAGTACGGCTGCCAGTTATGTTGTATC
This sequence comes from Burkholderiales bacterium, assembly GCA_018061465.1. Classification (GTDB taxonomy): domain Bacteria; phylum Pseudomonadota; class Gammaproteobacteria; order Burkholderiales; family UBA11063; genus Aquella. The sequence continues at coordinate 1,352 of JAGOUD010000164.1, read as the reverse complement.
TAATTTTAACCTGCGCACCATTAGCTTTCTCAACAAATTCATTTTCAAACACTGCATTTATATATCTGGCATAATTATCAATATCTGGGGCACAAATTAAAATATCATTTAAAGTTATATCAGAATTATTATTTAAAATATTGGCAATTTCGTTAAACATAACCTGAACTTCACGCATTCTATTATGACAACTATTAATCTTTATACTAGTTTGATCATGCGGTAAATCATAAACTGCCGGTAAAGTAGCGGCTCCGTTTAATTTAATCGGTGCAGCATAATAATCAGCATTACTATGGAGGCGGTATTCTGGCTTTATTCTATATTTAAGATCTCGAATATCTTCTTGAATAATTTTAAGCATGGTATTGGCTGCAATATAATCTTTATTAATTTTAAAATCATAAATTGTAATATCATGAGCTTGAAGCAATTCTAAGAACTCCCGTGATTGCCCGCCGCAATTGGCTAAGAGTTGGTTACCATCAATTAAATATAAATCATCTAAACTTAGATCGGGATATTTAAGTAATTTTTTTTCTAGCTTATTTTTAGCATTATTACTCAATAAATCACCATAATAATTATATGAACAAGCTTGATAATACCAGTATATATTAACTTTAGTGGCTAATTGTTTGATTATTTGTAATTGTGAGGGATAAACACTAGTTAATCCAAAAATAAACAATTCATTCGGAATAGTCAACTCTTTAGATTGGTTAAAATAGGTATAAATATCTAAAAACGTATGCTCTTGTGTTTTAAATATATGGCGTAATATTTGCTTTTGCCAAGCTGGAAAAGCAGCATTTTTCAAGTTAAGTAAGTCTGCCGTGCGTAAATACAAATATTCTTGAAAAATATCGTGTAATTGACTAGCTAGTTGATAGGTGCGGAATTTATCTAAAACCCCCGCAATGTAAATATAGTTATTTAATAGTAATGCATCGGGAGTATTAATTTTATGATCACATAAATACTGATAAATGATGTATTTAACTTTAGAAAACTCAAATAATTTAGCGCCCGGATTATTGGCTAAATAGATACTTTGAATCACTGGGCCCAACAGCACCACGAAGTCGATATTAGCACAAATACTAAATTTTTGCGCTATTTTATCTTTAAGCCAATTAGCCATTGCCTGATTAGGTACTACTACCTGGATTTTTTTAAATACATCAGAATTATTTAACCCTTGCAAATGGGCAATGAACAGCTCAAATAAACCAGCCTGCTCCGGAATGCTGCCAAGAACTGTACTTTGAAAAAACATAATATTTGATTGCATATATACAATATTATATCTAAATACCATAACTTAATTAAGTTTTGGCCCAGTTAATATA
>JAGOUD010000163.1 GCA_018061465.1 Burkholderiales bacterium | reverse complement strand
TCAATTACCTTTTCACTCCAGCTGTGCAAATTGCGTTGATGATGAATACATTGTAACACAACTTAGTGTATAATTACGCTAAGACTTTCCTTGAAGCTTACTTAAAATATTTCAATTTTATAGAGGAATATATTATGCATAATCCATACAACACCCAAACCAAATTAACTACCAAAAATAATAAATCCTACACCTATTATTCTTTACCTAAACTAGCTCAAGCTGGATTTAATTTAAAAAAACTACCAGTTTCAATACGCATTGTACTTGAAGCGGTACTTAGAAATTGCGATGGAATCAAGGTTAATGAAGAACATGTTAAACAATTAGCTTCCTGGTCGGCTATTGGAGTGCGAACGGAAGAAATTCCTTTTGTAGTAGCCAGAGTAGTACTTCAAGATTTTACTGGGGTACCACTTTTATGTGATATCGCAGCAATGCGCAGTGTTGCCCATAAATTAGGTAAAGACCCTAAAATAATTGAACCTCTAGTACCGGTCAATTTAGTGGTTGACCATTCAGTGCAAGTAGATTTTTATGGCACAAAAACTGCCCTACAACAAAATATGGAGCTAGAATTCCATAGAAATAATGAACGATATAAATTTATGAAATGGGGTATGCAAGCTTTTGATACCTTTAGTGTAGTGCCCCCAGGAATTGGAATTGTCCACCAAGTTAATTTAGAACATTTTTTTTGCGGTTTGCGCAACAATAAAGATGTAATTTATCCGGATACTTTAGTTGGAACTGATTCTCACACCACAATGATTAACGGAGTAGGCGTAGTTGGATGGGGAGTAGGCGGAATTGAAGCTGAAGCTGGTATGCTTGGTTAACCGGTATATTTTTTAACTCCAGATGTAATTGGAGTGGAATTAAAAAATAAACTTGGGGAAGGAATTACTGCGACCGATTTAGTTTTAAATGTGACTGAAATGCTCCGGCATGAAAAAGTAGTAGGTAAATTTGTAGAATTTTTTGGGGAAGGCGCGTCAAGTTTATCTGTTACCGATAGAGCAACAATAGCTAATATGGCGCCTGAATACGGTGCTACTATGGGATATTTCCCACCAGATGAAGCAACAGTTAAATATATGCGGGCAACTGGCAAAACTGATGAAGAAATTGAATTATTTGAACAATATTTTAGAGCACAAGAGTTATTTGGAATGCCTAAAGCTGGTGAGATTGAATATACGCGTACTTTATCCCTAGATTTAGCCAACATTAAACCATCATTAGCGGGACCAAAACGCCCCCAGGATCGGATTGAACTAGGCAATATGAGAGAAAATTTCACCGATCTTTTCAGCAAACCGCTTAGCGATAATGGTTTTAATAAAAAAGCTCAAGATCTTGCTGTCCGTTATCCTACCACATTAGATGGAATTGATTTAGGACACGGCGACGTAGTAATAGCTGCAATCACCTCATGTACCAATACCTCAAATCCAAGCGTACTTTTAGCTGCCGGATTACTAGCTAAAAAAGCTGTTGAAAAAGGGCTGTGTGTACATAAACGGGTAAAAACCTCCCTAGCGCCTGGTTCGCGGGTAGTAACTGAGTATTTGGCTAAAGCCGGATTAACTCCGTATTTAGAAAAATTAGGCTTCAATTTAGCAGGTTATGGTTGTACTACATGTATTGGTAATTCTGGGGATTTAAAGCCTGAGATTAATGAAGTTATTTCTAATCATGATATAATTGGTTGTGCAGTGTTATCTGGAAACCGTAATTTTGAAGCACGAATTCATCCCAATGTTAAAGCTAATTTTTTAGCTTCCCCCCCCTTAGTTGTAGCATTTGCTATTGCTGGAACTACTAATATTGATTTAACTGCCGAACCTTTAGGGCATGCTGCTAATGGTGAACCGATATTTTTAAAAGATATTTGGCCAACTTCTGATGAAGTAAGTAATCTATTACATTTAGCACAAGATCCTGAGGTATACCGTAGATTATATAGTGATTTAACTCGAGATCTGGATTTATGGAATAACATTAAATCTGATACTGGAAATGTTTATACTTGGCCTGAATCAACTTATATTGCCGAACCACCATTTTTCGCTGATTTCTCTATGACGCATGGCAATATTGATGAAATAAAAAATGCCAAATCATTATTAATTGTGGGTGATTCATTTACTACGGATCACATTTCCCCAGCTGGTCAATTTAAGCCAACAACTCCTGCAGGTAAGTACTTATTAGCTCACGGAGTTAAAGCTAACGAGTTTAATTCTTATGGTTCACGGCGTGGAAATCATGAAGTAATGATGCGCGGAACATTTGCCAACGTACGGGTTAAAAATCTTATGTTAAGCCCTAATGAGGATGGTTCACGAATTGAGGGTGGTTATACTCTATATAATGGTGCTCAAACCGACATTTATAGTGCAGCAATGAACCATATTAAAAACAATACTCCAACAGTAATATTTGCCGGGGAAGAGTACGGAACAGGAAGTTCACGGGACTGGGCAGCCAAAGGAACACAACTCTTAGGAGTAAAAGCAGTCATTGCCAAAAGTTATGAACGAATTCATCGGTCTAATTTGGTCGGAATGGGGGTATTGCCACTACAATTTAAAGATACTGATTCGGTTACTAGCTTAGGTATCACTGGAAATGAAACTTATGATATATTAGGTGTAACCAATGCTATTCAACCGCAACAAGATTTAACCTTGGTCATTAAGTATCCTAATGGTGAAACTAAACAAATCGCGGTACTCTGCCGAATTGATACTCCAATTGAAGTAGAATATTACAAGCATGGGGGAATTTTGCCATTTGTATTGCGCCAATTATTGAATAAATAATTTTGCTTAAATTATTTACTCAAGAAACATTAGCCATCTTAATTGGTACATTACTTGAATGGATGGAATTTACCTATTTTGCTTATATAATAGATAAAATTGCTGTTACTTTCTTCTCCAATCTAAGCCATAGTTTAAATATACTAATGGCTTTTGCTACATTTGCCGTTAGCTATATTGCACGACCAATTGGTGGAATTATTTTTGGGATTATTGGTGACAAGTATGGGCGTAAACCTGCCATGTATTATTCTTTAATTGGCATGGGAATTGCCACAATGACAATTGGTATTACTCCAACATATACTACAATTGGCATTTTCTCACCTATAGTATTAATTATTTCTCGAATAATTCAAGGAATATCTGTATCGGGTGAAACTGCAGGAAGCGCGATTTATTTAATTGAAAACAATTCAAACAAACCATATCTCGCCTCTAGTTTAACTTGCATTTTTTCGGCATTAGGCATGTTTGTTGGGGCAATGCTTGCTGTTATTATTTCACTGCCCTTTATACCGAGTTGGGGGTGGCGGCTACCTTTTATTATTAGTGGTATCATCTGTGGTGTTGGCATTTATATACGCTATAAATTACATGAAAGTCAAGCCTTTCTAAAAATTCAGCACCAAGGAAAAATTACCACTTATCCGATTAGAGAATTATTTAAAAACTATCGTCTAGCTGCTATACGAACTTTTAGTATTGCAGTGTTTATTGGTGTTTATATTTATATTTGTAATATTTGGTGGATCAGTTATGTTGTACAAAATAATTTCTTAAATGAAGTAACTGCTAAAATATATGCCACGCTAGCACAAGGCTTGGTGATTATTTTTACTTTATTGTTAGCCTTTACTGCTGAATATATCGGTGGAAAATGGATTATGCGTATAGGGTTATTTATATCAATAGTTGCAACCTATGGCTTATTTAATCCACACAGTACCTGGAATACGAGCTATTTAATTAGTATGGAAATTTTATATGCTATTGGTAATGCCTCACTGTCAGCTACCATGTATAAATATTTTGCGGATCTTTTCCCCCCATCAATTCGTTATACCGGACAATCTGTTATGTGGAGTATTGCAGTTGCCATTTTTGGCGGGACTGCGCCTTTAGTGGCCCAAAAACTTGCGGCAATAAACATTTATTGGGTAATTGCTTATATTGGACTAAGTGCCATTATAGCCTTAGTAGTACTTAATTTAAAAAGCTGCGGTAGCACCGGTTTCCGAAGTGGTTACATTTATTCTAAAATTAGCAAATAATTCTCGCCCAAAACCATATTCATTATGGCTTAAATCAATCTCTAATGGCTTGCGTTTGGCAAAAGTATCCTCATCAATCAATACCCGTAAAATGCCATTTTCTAAATCAAGTTCAATAATATCTCCATCTCTAATTTTAGTAATTGCACCCTGGTTTAAGCTCTCTGGTGTAAGGTGGATTGCATTTGGAACTTTACCCGAAGCACCAGACATCCGCCCATCGGTTACCAAACCAATTTTATAGCCCTGATCTTGAAGGGAAGCTAATGATGGCGTTAACCCGTGAAGTT
>JAGOUD010000162.1 GCA_018061465.1 Burkholderiales bacterium | reverse complement strand
GAGATACAATTAACAGATGCAATTTCCGGCCTCTTACAATATGAGGCAATATTTGCACATACTATAACTGGTATCCGCTATGATTGTGGTTCTAAATTGGGATATTTAAAAGCAACTGTAGATTATGGATTAAAGCACCCCGAAACTGGAGAAGAGTTTCGGAAATTTATTAAAAGTAAATAATTATGCAAAAAAAAGCGCTAATTACTGGAATTAATGGACAAGATGGATCATATTTAGCTGAATTTTTACTCGATAAAGGTTATGTGGTGCATGGCATTTTGCGTCGCAGTTCGATTTTTAACACTCAACGAATTGAACACCTGTATATTGATGATCTGGTAGAGGACATGCATAAAAAACGCCAGATTTATTTACATTATGGTGATATGACTGATTCTACTTCATTAATTAGTATTATGCAAAAAGTGCAACCTGATGAAATTTATAATTTAGCGGCACAATCACATGTAAAAGTATCTTTTGAAGTACCCGAATATACTGCTAATTCAGATGCCTTGGGTACATTACGCATTTTAGAGGCAATTAAAATTTTGGGAATGGAGAAAAAAACCAAAATTTATCAAGCCTCCACCTCTGAATTATATGGCTTGGTACAAGAGGTACCCCAAAGTGAAACTACTCCCTTTTACCCACGCAGCCCTTATGCAGTTGCTAAACAGTATGCTTTCTGGATTACCAAAAACTATCGTGAAGCTTATGGAATTTTTGCCTCTAATGGTATCTTATTCAATCATGAATCTGAACGGCGTGGAGAAACCTTTGTAACTCGTAAAATAACTCTGGCAGTGGCTAATATCAAGAAAGGTTATCAGAAAAAATTATATTTAGGGAATTTAAATGCGCTGCGAGATTGGGGTTATGCTAAAGATTATGTTGAATGTATGTGGTTAATTCTACAACATAGTGTAGCTGAAGATTTTGTAATTGCAACTGGAGAACAGCATTCGGTACGCGAATTTGTCGAACTAGCGTTTAATGAAGTTGGCATTAGCCTTTCTTGGCTAGGCAATGGTATTAATGAAAAAGGCATTTGCAATGAAACTAAGCAAATTTTAGTTGAAATTGATCCGAATTATTTTAGACCAACTGAGGTTGAAACCTTATTGGGAAATCCAACTAAAGCACGGCAATTATTGGGTTGGAACCCAGTTAAAACCTCATTTAAAGAGTTGGTAAGCATTATGGTAAGACATGACCTGGAATATATCGAAAAACAAAAACTCACCCGCTATTAACAGATAAATTTTGCACCCCACCCAAAAAAAACTATAAAGTTTTGCAAATAAAGGTATAATTACTTATAGTATTGATACTAATCAAATATTGCATGCTTAACGTATTAATTTTTATAAGAATATATTATTATGGTAGAACTAGCTAAAAGTGGACCATCAATTCCGTATTGGAACAAATATGGAGCTAAATCAGATGATCCAGTGTTGGAGGCTAATATTGATTTAGGGTTTAAAAAGCTTGTAGATTCATTGTCTCCGGAGAATTTAGCTTTTAGCAAAAGTAAGTTTCGATTTTCAGAATTATCTAATACAAACAACGCTATAGAATTACAATCACAAAAACCCAGGGGTAAATTAGAAGAAATTAAATTACGCATTGATAATGCGTTTAGAAGATATTTTGGTAATGGCACTGTTAAAAAATTTACGGAAGCCAATATAGCCAGTAATTTGAAGTACGCTAAAAATATTATTCAACAATTAAGAGAGAGTAATAACTTATCTAATTCCAAGCCTAATGATTTCTTAAACCTAAATTCCGTCTCACATAATGATGAGAATTCGAACAGCCCTGCATCTGCTAGATCTTCTGAAAATTTATCAAGTGATAGCACAGCTAATTTACTCGCTATAGAGAGTGAACTAACAAATAATGATGGGTCGGATATAAATAATTTATCTCAACTTAAGTTAACACCAGCTAGAATTGATAGGCTTCTTGAGATATTAAATAACGTTGAAACTACTTTTAGTAAATACCTTGGGACTAAAGGTAATGCGGAAGATAAAGAAAGATTAAATGAAATAAGGGCGTTGTTAGATTTACAACGTTTGGATAATGATCATGTTACAATCCAACATGATCTCCAACAATATTTTAATGATGACAGTGGAGCCAACAGTATAACAGTTTTAACCTCGCAAAATATAAATTTAAGTTTAACAACTTGTGAGAATAAAATTGAGGAATTATTAAACAAGGGACAGAATACTTTAACACCTGAAATATCTGATAAATTTTCCTTACTTTTAAATCAACTTGAAGTTAAATTTCGTAATACTGCCCCTAACAACATCAATAAAACATTATTAAACAATATAAGGAACTTATTAGATTCATATAATAAGAGCATTCCAATTAATCAATCGGTACAGCAATATTTTAGTAATAATGAAAATTCACCGTCCAATCTTAACTCAAAGAATCTAAGCCAAAGTTTAATAAATTGCGAAACCAACATTAGCGATTTATTAACTAATAGTCCAACCACTTTATCACCTGACCAGATTGGAAAAATTAATCAAATATTAGATAATATTGAAAAAAAATTTACTAAGATCTTAAATAATGACAATAAAGATAAGATAGCTAATATAAAAAAATTATTAGATTCATCTAGCAAACACATTCCACTTGATGACTCAATAAGGGAATATTTTAATAATAATCAACCTTTACACATAAATCCTAATAATATAAGCCAATGGTTAAAAGATTGTGAAATTACCTTTAATGACCGAATACGCGCCAACGAAACTTCAAACCAGCCACAAGGATTTCTGACTATCGAGCAAACACAACAATTCAATCGATTATTTAATGATATTAACACAAAATTTTATCAATACTTTAAGACGAACACTGGAATTGAAGATAAACAGAGATTAGCTAGGATACAAGATAAATTCTCCCAATTATGTACTATTCATGTGGTTGAAATTGATGAATCACTTAAGACATGTTTTAATACAGGTAACAATCAAGTACCATTAAGGATTGACTCAAGAAATATAAAAGATCTATTACAACAATGCCTTGAAAGGATAAAGCTGCTTAACCAAAATACCGAATCTTTATCACATAAACAAATTATTAATCTGAGAATGTTATTAAACAATGTTCAAAAGCATGCTTCAACTTTGAATGATCAGACTATTATAAATTTATTAATAGATATACGAAGTACTCTACACTTATGCATTCCTCAGATTGAATTTAACATAGCTGAGAATAGAATGGAGAGCATTCCGTCGGGTATTTCTGTTGAGAATAATATAATAAATCTTAACAAAGATAATGTTATACAGTACTTAGAAGGTTACAATACTATGCTTATGAGCTTAATATCTTCTGGTAAGAAATTACCCCCTCAAGAATTTATAGCCTCTTATAATCTGCTAAACTTAATTGACGAAAATTTTTCTAAGAATGATAGGTTTAGAAAGAGCATTGATTTAAATGCATATCAACGGGCATTAAATACGGTAAAAAATATATTAGTTCGAATGTACAATCAACAACAAGCTAATGCCTCCACTCCTCTAACGTTGGATGATATATTTAAACAACAGCTTGAGCAATCAATACATCAACAAGCTCCTCAGAAATTGGATGAATTAATTGAAAGTTTTAATATTTTAATAGGTAATAATACTATCGAGGATGGTAATGATATTAAGAATTTAAAAACCCCTAGCTGGACACTTATATAAACTAAGTAAGTTTATGACTCTTCATTATAGGGGCTTGTCAGATACTAATTTAGAAACATTTTCTCAACATTTAATTTCCATAAGCAAATCTTTTAAGAATAAAATAAATCCAGGGCCTGGAATGTATACTATAGCCTCAATATTATTTGATATGAATCTATTTATATATAATTATCTGATTGAGCAGAACAAATTAGATAAGAAGTCAAACGAATTCCTAACCTTAAATATTTTTGACCAAAGACGTATCGAAGGTAAAATAAATCGTAAGAAATCAAAGATATTAACCGATTTTAATACCAACGTGCGCATTAGAGGAAAAGTATATGCGGAAAAATATGGTTTAGACACTCTAATATTAGATTTTGTGAATATGGTCACTTACTATAATAATCTAGAGCTCTTAATAGCATCTGGCATAATTAAAGCCAAATGACTGACAAACACATCATAAATCTTAACTTCATGGTATATTTACTAAAGAAATAGTTCTGCTTGTTGTTTATCTGCTAAGGTAATTTTATGGCCTTGATATAATATATCAATAATAGCAGGTAAACTCATAATACTGTGTACTTTATAACCATGACTCTCCAGATGCTCTACCCCACCTCCTGACTTTGTCATTTTTTAAAGCTTAAATTTTATAAGTTATTGATAT
>JAGOUD010000161.1 GCA_018061465.1 Burkholderiales bacterium | reverse complement strand
GTATAGTACTTATCTTGAAAAATGAGCGCTTTGTTATCTTGATCAAGGGCACTTAAACAATTAGCTACATCCTGTAACCCCTGTAGCACTGTTTGTTGATAGTTTGCCAGTGCATTATCAAATCCCGCAATAGCCGCTTTTCTTTCAGAATTTAGGCTACCACCATGAAATAAAGGTAATAACATATTAGGACCAAATGACCAAACCCACGACTGCCCCAATAATCCCTGCATATCATTTTGTGTTGCAATTTGTCCTATACTACCAGTAATATTAAATTGAGGATACATATTTGCTGTAGCAATTCCAACACCAGCACTTGCTTGATGAAGTAACGCTTCCGAAGCTAAAATATCTGGACGCTGACGAGCAAGGTTTGAAGGAATAGTAAGGGGAACTTTTTTAACCATAACAAAATCATTTAGCTTAAAGCTAGTCTCTTGTATGGTAGAGGGTGCCCTACCTAAATAAATTGCCAACTGGTTTTTGGCTTGTTCCCGTGATTTTAATAATCCAGTTAAACTATTTTTAGTTTGCAGTAAATTTTTTTCTAATTCATTAGTTTCTATATGACCAATTCCACCTAGCACTAACTGTTTTTGGGCAATTAGCACTAATGATTCCTGAGCATTAATAACTTCGTGAACATTAGCAATTTCTTCGTTTAAAAGGGCAATTTTAAATACAATATTAGTAATATTAGTAGTTAGAGTTAATTGTGCCCCTGCCATTTGATATGCTTCGTATTGCGTTAATGCTCCATAAGCTTCAACCTGACGTTTTAAACCACCAAATAAATCTAAATTATATGAGACATTAACTGATGCCGTATATAATAAAAAATCTGTAGTTGGTACATTATCAATTCCATAAATAGATGGCGATAGTCTTTGCGGAGTAACATTAGCATTACCATCAATCTGGGGTAATTGACTTCCAGATACGGCTCTTAACGTTTGTTGCGCTTGAGTAAGAGTAGCCCGCGCGGCTACCAAAGTATTATTATTTTTAAGTGCTTCTTCCACTAATAGGTTTAACTGGTTAGAATTAAATAGTTGCCACCATTGTTTAGGTATTTTTGCACCATATTCAAATTGCAGATCCCCATAAGAAGCAGATTCAATATTATCATGAGTATATTGTGTAACATTCGGTACTTGTGGACGTTGAAAATCTGGACCAACCGTACAGGCAATAACCATTGATAATAACCCGCATATTATTAATAGTTTAAAACTCAATTCTTTTTTAACGCTTATCATGTTATCAATCCAAAGTCTTACGATAAGACTTTATACCAATAATTAATACTATAACATCAATAAGCATTAGCGGCCATATGTTAGGCCATAAGTCCATAAAACAGCTTCCTTTTAACATAATTGAACGTACCAAGCGTATAAAATAAGTAAGTGGAATTGCCTGTCCTATACACTGCGCCCATAACGGCATTCCCGCAAACTGAAACATAAAACCGGATAAAAAAATTGATGGCAGCAAAATCATTTGCGTCAACTGCATTGATTGCATTTGATTTTTAGCAAAAGATGAGATCGTAATACCAATGGCAATACTACCGGCAATAAACAACAAAATTACAATATAAAGCAGGAAAATGCTGCCCAAAATAGGAACACTAAATACATACCGTGCTGCAACCACTATCATAGTTGCCTGAATCAAACCAATTAAAATATAAGGAACTATTTTTCCCGCAATAACTTCATAAGGTCTAACCGGCATAGCCAATAGCTGTTCCATGGTTCCCCGCTCTCGTTCTCGGGTAATAGCAATTGCTGTCATCATAACTAAGGTAAAAGTTAATATGGTACCAACCAACCCTGGAATAATATTATACTGAGTAATTTGCTCAGGATTATATAATAAATGAACATTAACTTTATACGGTTGTTTACCATCTACAAATTTACTGATCACACCTTTAAAATCCTGCCCAAAAACAGTATTTAACATATTATTAACCACGGCGGTTGGTCCTGCCACAGTAGTAGTATCGGTAGCATCTGCCTCTAATAATACTTCTGGCATCTCCCCCCGCAACACTTTTCGGGTAAAATCTACTGGAAAATGCACTACAAATAATATTTTGCCTTGCTGTAGCGCATTATATGCTTCATCTTCAGTCATAATTTGTTCATTCAAATCAAAATAACTGCTATTTTTCATTGCAGTTATAAAGCTGCGAATAAAAATGCTATTATCGGCACTCACTATTGCACTGGGCAAATGTTTGGGATTAGTATTAATTGCAAATCCAAATAGTCCTAGCTGCATGATCGGAATTAATATAATCATTGCTAATGTTACTCGATCACGTTTTAATTGAATTAATTCTTTAACTACAATTGCCCACCATCTGTATAAACTATTGATTATATAATTCATTTTTTATTCATCAAATATACAAAAACATCTTCTAGGCTAGTGGTAATTTGCCTTATTTTATATTGCTGTGGTAATTTATCTAATACCAGCGCCAACTCTCTTTGGCGTGAACCGCTAACATGTAGAGTATTTCCAAACAAAATAGTTTGTTCAACTCCGTTTTCCACCTTTAGGTTATTAGCCAATTCAGTTAAATTATCACCATCAATTGCATAAGTATAGACCATATTTTGTTGAATAATTTCATTAACGGTACCGTAAGTTATTAGTTTTCCATTATATACATAAGCTAATTTATGACACCGTTCAGCCTCATCCATATAATGCGTGCTTACTAAAACAGTAATACCTTGAGAAGCCAACGAATGCAAATCCTCCCAAAAATCACGCCTGGCTTTAGGGTCAACGCCAGCTGTTGGCTCATCTAAAAGGAGTAATTTAGGTTGATGCAACATGCAAGAAGCTAACGCCAAACGTTGTTTCCATCCTCCAGATAATGATCCGGCTAATTGGTTCGCTTTACTAGACAAATTAAACTGAGTAAGAATATCTTTAATTGACTTTTTTCTATTCTTTATCATATACATATGTGCCACAAAATCAAGGTTTTCCCAAACAGTTAGATCAGTCCACATTGAAAATGCCTGTGTCATATATCCAGTTTGGCATTTAATTGCTTCACTTTGTTTAAGAATATCGTAGCCTAAACAGGAACCACTCCCAGAATCAGGAGTAAGTAAGCCGCATAACATACGAATTGAAGTGGTTTTACCACTGCCATTTGGTCCTAAAAAACCAAAAATCTCTCCTTGTGCTACTTTAAGAGTTAAATTATCAACCACCTTATGCTCACCAAAGGTTTTATCCAGATTAGATACATCAATAATATAATTCTCGTTCATTGCACCACCACTGCCACTGGCTGTCCCGGGTGCATGCTCAATAAATCGGGATTTTCTGGTTTAGCCTCTATTCTAAATACTAACTGGCTTCGAGTATCATTACTGTATATTACTGGTGGCGTATATTCCGCTTGATTAGAAATATATGAGATTCGTGCATAGACTTTTGATGTACATGCATCACAATTAATTAATAACCGCTGCCCCAACTTTAAGCTGCCAATAACCGTCTCAGGCACAAAAAACCGCACTTTTAAATTATGCGCTGGAAGTAACACTACCACTGGATTCCCAGCTTGTACATATTCTCCAACAGTATATAGCGTATCATAAACTAAACATGACTCCGGAGCTAACGTAATAGTTTGGGCTAAGCGCCACGAGTAATCATTTAAACTCGCCTCAGAATAATTAACCATCGCTTTTTGCGCTTTAATTTGTTCCGTTCGGTTAGGCAATTGGGCAGTTTCCAGATCGTGCAGTAACTCATTTAAACGATCAACTGCAACCTTATAATTAGTAATACTGGTATCTAGTTGTGATTTGGATATTGCCCCAATTTGAAATTGCTGTTGATCACGCTTTAGCGTAACTGCAGATAATGATTTAGAACTTTGGGCCTGACTAATTTGGGCCCGTATAGTGTTTAATTCAGGAGGGCGCTTACCGGATTGCATATCTTTTAATGTAGCTTGAGAACTGCGTAATTGCGCCTGTGCTTGCTGAACCTGATATAATGCATCATTTTGCTCAATCATAAACAATTGAGTTTTAGATTCTATTAATTGTCCCCGACTTACATTAAGCTTATCTAAATGCCCAGACAACATAGGCGCCATATATAAATACTCGCCTTCCATATATCCTTGAAATTTTTTGTTACCATTATTTGAGCACGAAATAATAATTATTAAACTTAGTAAACTTAAAATACATTTCTTATATAACATCAAGAATACCTAACCCTGTAGAATCAATAAATATGCAACAGGATTATACTACAGCGGTTACCATATTTGCATATATTTAACCATAAATAAATTAAGGTTAATATTTAGTTATTAAAAAATCAAGGCTATTTTTCTCAAAAGTCAATACATCTATTAAATATTATACCCCCACGCCTGGTTATAT
>JAGOUD010000160.1 GCA_018061465.1 Burkholderiales bacterium | reverse complement strand
TAAATGAAGTTAACGCTAAATATGACGTTGGGTACCAAATATCCCGCTATATAAATCATCAAATACAGCATAGTGTAGTTGATTATAATGTTGATTCGCTAACCTTGGAGTTTTATACTAATCCAAGTACTATTTATGTTAAGGCAAATACTTTGCAACAACTACAGCAAATTTCTCCGCCATATTATTTAGTAATTAAAAGTAGTGAAGTAGCTAGTTTGCCATTGCCATCTTCAGCAATTATTTTAACCCATATGGCAGGGACTACAGTAGATAAAGTAATGAGTAACTTATTATCTCGACCGCGGCTAAAAGATTATTTGATTGACTATTCAGTAATTTTAGTACAATAAATATTAATTAGGCCATACCGAATTTGAAGGGAGAGTAGTGCTCTGCAATTCCCTAAAATTGATATTAATTAAATAATTTTAATAATTCAATGGGATGATCAATAATCATTTGCGCTCCATTATTGTGTAATTCGTCTACTGTTCTAAATCCCCATGCCGCGCCTATACCATACATTTTGGCATTAGCAGCAGTTTGCATATCAACATCAGTATCACCGAGAAAAGCAATTTCTTGTGGGGCAATATTCATGATGGAGGCAATTTCAAGTGCTGCATATGGATCAGGTTTGGGTGAGATAGCAGCTCTCGCACCAAATACAGCTTTAAATTTCCATTGACTAAAATGAGTTTTTACTACACCATCCATGAATTCATGAGCTTTATTCGATAAAATAGCAAGCGGGATATTTTTCCCGCTTAAACCATCGAGCATTTCAGCAATTCCATCATAAGGTTTGGTTTTCATATCAATGCATTTAATATATTCTTTAACTAAGGCATCATGGTAGAGATTAAGCAGCTGGGGAATCTGCGCATGTTCAGGTATGGTATTACGTATTACATTAAATAAACCGCCTCCAATAAATGAGCGATAAGCATTCACTGGATAAGTTGGATAATTGTTATTAGATAAAACAGTATTCATGGCAAAAGCAACATCTTCAAGTGTGTTTAATAAGGTTCCATCTAAGTCAAAAATAATTGCTCGCGGAGTTTGAAATTCTTTTATCATGGTGTACGTATCCTAAAAAATATAGTATCAATTTTAAATATTAAACTTCTAATTTTAGCATAAAACTCTTTTTTGTAGAGTTTATAGTTACTTCCTGCTTGAATTTGTGGTATATATTGATATTCTATATTTAACTATTTGTAATTTGGCTATATATACTTCCATCCACAGTACAACCGTCAATATGACCTTTATTAAATACCTCATGGGGGCTCTCTCTTAATATCATATATATTAATTTATCTAAAGGTACCAGCCGTAGGGGAGACCCATTTTGCTTAAATAGTGATTTATATTGTGATAATTCATCGGGTCCAATAGTAACTCCTACTGTAGCAGTTATAAAATTATATCCTTCTTTACCGAAAGATTCATAAGTTGTAGCACTCGAAATAAAAATAAGTTGAGGGTCTATATTATCTATAAGATTCTTAAACTGAGTTTCTGTTGTTGTATTTCGGTGGGCTAGCCTGTTTAAAGATAAACCAAATGTCTCTTTACTTTTTTCTTTTATAGTGTCTAAAATATTTTGATTACCTAATTCGGGATTTTTAGTTCTGTCTAGCCCGCCACCTAGTGAGGTACTAAATTTCGTAGGCTCATTATATCGTTCTTGAAGTAGAAAATAATGTCTACCGTTACACCTGAATATAATTTCTAAACCTACTCCATTAATTGGGCTATATCGACTTTGAATTCCATGACGGTAGTCTAATCCGGACATTAAATAATTATCTACTTGATCTATAGTGGTACCTATTTCCCTTAAACGCTTACTCGCAGCAGCATATAGGGTATTGGGGCTATGCGGATCTCCTAAATTCTTAAATTCAGCCACACATGATAATGGGTCCTTTTCTGTAGGTGGGTTTAGAGATAATGAGGGCTCTTCTGCAGTTGTGTTTAGACTGTCTTCAACTTGTGGTAGTGTTTTATCTGATATTATGGGATCCTTTTTTGGTTGCGGCGCTTCTTCAATTCTAGCCGGATGTATTACGCTAATATGGGAGGGTAATGCTTCTGGTAGAACTGCAAAATGATAAAAGATGATCTTGGATTTTGGAGTGGCATTTAAAGCTGGTATTTCGATATTGCTAATCAGTAATTTGCCAGCCATGGTAGCAATTGTTTCTAAGCTGTGCTTATAATCTAAACTTAGTAATGGTAAGCTTTCAAGTTCATTAAATAACTTGTTTATTGAAGTTTGGGTGTCTTGAGTTCTGGTACTGTCTAGCAGATAGGATAATAATAGAGTTACTGAAGCAGTTAATCTTATGCGAGTGGCAATTTGATCATATTTAACGATACCAAGCGTTACATCCATATGGTGTACACAATACTTCTCTTGAAGGTTAATGCTTAGTTGGTTATTTTTTAATTTAAAGAATTCTTCCACAAATGTTTTATTATCGCCGTTGGCTTGTGCTAGCTGCAGAGCTTCGTGGGCATCTGGGAGGGTGTTTTTTATGTTTTCTATAGAGGGTGGGAATCTGTATATTAACTTAGTTGCTCCTTGAGATGATGAACTACCTTGGTTTTTAGTAGTACGTTGAGCCGTAGGAGCTCCTGGAAATGATGAGGTACCTTGGCTTCTAGGAGTGCGGTAAGTAGTAGGATGGAATGTCGATATTTTAGGCATAATAAGTTACCTCCAAAATTTAAATGTTTTTTTCAAGGCGGAATGTTAGCTCAAATCCTAGCACTAATATGTACTTTTATAGGTGGTTCTAAATTTGAGCCATGACGTTCATAGAAAGTTATTTATTATATAAATGGCTTGAGTATTAATATTTAGTTCAACCTTTAATTACTAAGAGTATATAATTATGCATGGAATAGGTTTTAAAAATTTTAGATGTGGTTTTAAAGATGAAGAAAATTATTACGTGTATATTATTCAGTATTAGTATTACAGCTTTGGCAAAAGTAGACAGTTTATTAGTTAGCCCCAAAAATGTTTTGGAGTTACCTCCTAATTCTGTTTTAATGCCAAATACCATTATGAATATGTTTTTAAACCCGCTCACTAATGAACCGGAGTTACCACTTTTTGTAGTTAAAGGGCAGGTAAATAGCTTTACTGGGCAAATTGCGACAGTTGTTGCTGGTAAAATGCAATTGGAGACAGTAAATTTAGCATATGTACCGCTAACCAATAATTTTCTTCCAAATTATTGTAATTATAATATTAATGGGTCATTGCTTTGCTTTAGAAGTAATAGCTTAAATTTAGATGATAATAAGATTTTATATCAATTATCCTCTTCAAGCCATATTGGAGAACAGCGTAATATTAATGTGGGGGTAATGGGGGCTAGTGTGAAATTTTTTGCAGTTACCCAGTTTGAATCTAATGGTGAACCGATAAAGTATACTGCAATTAGTAATGATAACTTTAATAAAACTATGATCTTAATCTCTTGTACTAATGCCCAGTGTATTAAAACTAAACTTGGAGTTAAACCATCGGTTGCTGATTCAAGATTCCAAATAATCAATAATAAGTTATATTTTATTGCTGGAACAAAAAGTAATGAAATTGTGCAAATTGATTTATTAACCAATGAATATACTGTACTAGAATTAAATGTGTCTGGAATAAGTGCTTTATCAGTTGATAAGCTAGGTAATTTATATGTTCTAAATCAGCTCACAGAACCTACGGTTAAGCCAGGATCATTTGCTATTGCTAAATGTGTAGCAAAAAGTGATAAATGTCAAACTATCTATACTGAAAAAGTATATGGTGCGCAATATGATGCTACCTTTATAGGTGTGGATGATCAATGGATTTACTTAGTTGCAAGTAATATAAATCCTAAAACTTATGCCTCAACCAATGTATTGGTTCGCATTGTAAAATAGAAAAAGTCGATAATTCAAAAGACAAAGGACATACTCGAACTAGTGAATTATGGAGAAGTATTAGCCCACGCCTGATCTATAATCTCGCCATTAATTTTATTAAGCCGAGTTTGCATAGTACCCAAAGTATTTGCTACATACATGCTACCGTTACTTGAGAATAAAATTAGTTTGTCATTAGGCGCAAAACTTGGTGCCATATCTAAACTGGAATTTAAGCTAACTGGGTAAGCAGCCTTAGTCGCCAAATCCATAACATATGTTTTTAATACCCCATAATTACGGTTAATAAAAGTAATTTTGCTTAAATCATGAGATAATTTAGCTGATGTATTATAATTCCCTAAATTAACTGTTAGCCTAGCTGGGGCTGAACCATGTAAATCACTCATAAATATTTGCGGCCCACCATCGTGATTCGAAGTAAATACAATTGATCCATTCTTGCCAATAGATGCTTCAGTATCAATCGTCCCAAAGTTAATTAAAGATACTGCATTGCTGTGTGTGGTAAATCTATGGTTATTTATTAGATAAATATGTGAGCCGTAGTCCTTAGTTAAGGTGACGGCTAATTGGCTTCCATCGGGGGCAAAAGTAGGAGATGAGTTGGAACCGCTAAAATTAGATATAATATAGCGGTTGGCTTTATACAGATCTTGAACATAT
>JAGOUD010000159.1 GCA_018061465.1 Burkholderiales bacterium | reverse complement strand
ATCAAGCAGTACAATCGCAGCAAGTTATATCAGCTACCGCGACACCCGCTACAGTTATCCCCGCGGTAGAAGCTGATAAGTTACCTGACAATAAACAATACGTTACCTCTCCAATGGTGGGCACTTTTTATCGTGCCTCGTCTCCTACTGCAAGTCCGTTTGCCGAAATTGGCAAGCAAATAAAAATTGGACAAGTTTTATGTATTATTGAAGCAATGAAACTAATGAATCAGATTGAATCTGATAAAGAAGGAATCATTAAAGAAATTCTGGTAAAAGATGGTGCTCCAGTAGAATTTGGGCAGCAACTCTTTGTAATTGAATAATTAGTATGAAATAAGAAATTAATATGTTTGAAAAAATTTTAATTGCTAATCGTGGCGAAATAGCCCTTCGGATACAACGTGCATGCCGTGTATTAGGTATTAAATGTGTAGTCATTTATTCAGAAGCAGATCGTGATGCGAAATATGTAAAAATTGCGGATGAAGCGGTATGCATTGGACCAGCTAAATCGGCACAAAGCTATCTAAACATTCCAGCGATTATTGCAGCAGCTGAAATTACTAACGCGCAAGCCATTCATCCTGGTTACGGCTTTTTATCGGAAAATGCTGAGTTTGCTAAACGTGTGGAAGGCAGCGGCTTTATTTTTATTGGACCACGTCCTGAAAATATTGCAATGATGGGCGATAAGGTAAAAGCTAAAGAAGCAATGATAAACGCTGGAGTACCGGTAGTACCAGGCTCTGATGGTGAATTACCATTAAATGAAAAAGAAGTTATGCGCATTGCTAAAAAGATTGGCTATCCAATAATTATTAAAGCTGTTGCCGGAGGCGGCGGGCGTGGCATGCGTGTGGTACATAGCGAGGAAGAATTATTACCGCTGTTTGAAATTACTCGTTCTGAAGCCCAGGCTGGATTTGGGAATCCTGCGGTATATATGGAAAAGTACTTAACTAAGCCACGTCATATTGAAATTCAAATTCTAGCCGATGAATATGGGAATGTAATTCATCTTGGGGAACGGGATTGCTCGATGCAGCGTCGTCATCAAAAAGTAATTGAAGAAGCTCCCGGAGTTGGCATTACTGATAAAATGCGAAAAAAGATCGGAGACGCCTGTATAAAAGCATGCAAGCTCATTAATTATCGTGGGGCTGGCACGTTTGAATTTCTATTTGAAGATGGGGAATTTTTCTTTATTGAGATGAATACCCGTATTCAAGTTGAGCATACGGTCACTGAAATGATTACTGGGGTAGATTTAGTTAAAGAGCAAATAAATATTGCAAGTGGCGCAAAACTCCGCTACCGTCAATCAGATATTCTATTTAACGGACATGCTATAGAATGTCGCATAAATGCCGAAGATCCTTTTACCTTTGTACCCTCGCCAGGCAGAATAGAACTCTGCCATTTTGGTGGCGGTAATGGAGTTAGAATTGATTCACATGTTTATTCCGGGTATTCAGTTCCTCCATTTTATGATTCAATGATTGGTAAAATTATTACTCATGGTGAAAATCGCCAAGAAGCAATTAACTTAATGAAAGGCGCTTTAATTGAAACAAGTTTTAGTGGAATTAAAACTAATATTCCACTTCATTTAGAGCTGCTTGATAATCGTGACTTTCATGAGGGTGCTCAATCAATTCATTATCTAGAACAATATTTGCAAAATAAGTAATAGGCTTAAACTAACCATGGGATTTAATCAATTAGTTATTAACCTTGATTCAAAAGATGCTGATGAACTATCTGATATTTTTGTGAATTTGGGTGCATTATCAGTAAGTATTGAAGATCGGTTTGAAGGGACTAAATTAGAGGAGCCTATATTTGATGAGCCAGGAATTACTGCCTCAGGACTATGGAGTAACAGTAAACTTTTAGCTCTCTTTGATCCAAATATGGATATTCAAAATATTATTACTGAGGCTAAAATAATTCTGGGGCACAGCTTTGAGTATTTAATTGAACATATTGATAACCAAGACTGGATAAAACTCACTCAAAGTCAATTCCAGCCAATCAAGATAAGCGATAAATATTATATAGTTCCTTCATGGCATGAAATCCCAGACCCTAATGCTACAGCAATTATGCTTGATCCGGGGCTTGCATTTGGTACTGGATCACACCCTACAACTTTTATGTGTTTAGAGTGGTTAGTTAGCAATATAACTTCTGACAGATCGGTTCTTGATTATGGCTGTGGTTCTGGTATTCTGGCTATTGCTGCTAAAAAATTTGGAGCATCTATTGTCTATGGTGTTGATATTGATAACCAAGCAATTATAGCCAGCACGGCAAATGCTCTAAATAATAATGTGGACATTAATTTTTCAGAACCTGAAGCATTACCACAGAGAACTTTTGATATAGTAGTTGCCAATATTTTATCTAACCCATTACGTATCTTAGCACCCATCTTGGCTAAACTATGTGGACATAAATTAATTTTATCGGGCATTCTCGATTCACAGCAGGATGAATTAATGGCTATTTATAGTCAATGGTTTAATTCAATTCCAGTTAAAACTATGGAAGGATGGGTATTACTGGAATGTACTCGCCATGAAAAATAATAAATTTTCAGATATTAGAGAAATATACCAAAATACCACCCAATTTAATGGTTTTAAAACGATCTTTGCTCATTTAGAAAATCTTAACTCTATATTGAGGGATAATTTACCCCCACATTTAATCCCATTATGCCATGTTGGAGCATTTGATAGCAATACAGTTGTTATCTATGTTAATACTCAGCAGCTACTCCACATTATTCAAGGTATGAGTAATATTTTATTGCGCGCATTTTATTTAGCTGATTATTCATTTGATAATTTATTATTCAAGGTACGAATAACCACTCGTAGCTATAAAAAACAGAACAATCCGTTAGATGCCGAAAAAAAATCTGGATTAATTAAATTAGCCCATAAAATCAACCGCCCTGATTTAATTATTGAAACACCGCATAATGAAACAGACGATTCTGCCAATGATGAAATTAAGCTATAATTAGCATATTATGAGCTTTTTATAAAATGCGACAAAGTCCAGGATTCAAAGGCAATATTACTATACTCGCAGTATTTGAATTCTGGACACGAAGCATTGCAATAAAAGGCGACGAAGTGTAAATTAAGTAAATAAGTAGCGTTTTAAAAAATGCGACAAAGTCCAGGATTCAAAGACAATATTACTATACTCGCAGTATTTGAATTCTGGACACGAAACATTGCAATAAAAGGCGACGCAGTGTACATTAAGTACATAAGGAGCTTTTTATAAAATGCGACAAAGTCCAGGATTCAAAGACCAAGAGTATAGAGGCTATTCTTTTTTTAATACAAAGTACCAACCCCCAACAAATAATATTAAAGTTGGAGTTATTGCCGATAGTATGGCATTCCAATGTAACAACAAAGCTAAAAATCCAATTAACCGAGTGGCAAAGAAAAAAGAAATTCCAATTAATATACCTAAAAATAGTTTAGCCCCTAAATTAATATTACGCCGGTTATTGGGAATAAATGCCAGTGCAATTAAGGACATGGAAACACATGCAATGGGGTACATTAATTTCCCCCAAAAAGCAATATTATAGCGCTGAATAGATTGGTGGTTTAAATTAAGATGAGTCATATACTTTAATAATCCTAAAGCCGCCATATCTTCTGGGGCAATTACTAAAACACTAAAATATTTAGGTTCAATTGTAGTTTTCCAATAATAATTGCTACGTTCGAAGCGAGCAATATTAATACCAGTATAATCATAGCCAACAATTTTGGATAATACCCATACATTTTTAGAGTTATCATAGCGCCCTTCTTCAGCTGTTATATACTCTTGCAATCTCAGTTTATGATCGTATTTAAGAATATTTACTCCTAAGATGGTAGAGTCTGGCATAATTTGTTTAATATTAACAAAAGTGTCTTCACCATCTTTACTCCAAATACCAGAATGTAACTGAGTGGAAACAACTTCATGAGTTTTAGTTTTTTTATAAATTTGCGCGTAGTTATTGGCAATAGGCGCTACTAATTCTCCTAAAATAAAGGTAATGAAAGCAAACATAAATCCATAACTTAATAAAATAAGCATTACCTTTCTTAGAGATATTCCGGAAGTACGAATAATGGCATATTCAGAATAATTAACTAAACTCAACATAGCTAGCATAACTCCAATTAATACTGCAAGCGGCATGAGTAAATATGCATAATTAGGAATAAGTAATATTATATATATTAGCATAGCAAAAACATTAAAATCCCCCTTACCCACCTGTCCAATTAAGCTTAAAACGTTAAACACCGCAAATAGCATAACAAAAGCTAGTAACATTAATGAAGTATGAAATAAACATTTTTTAAAAATGTAACGAGTTATAATTGTCATTTTTTATTTTTGGAAAACCAATAACCTTTAGGAAAAGTTTTTAAATATGTAACGCCTAGTGCTAATAATAACATTAGAATATGCACCAACATTACTATAGCAACATTAATTTTTCCATCATTGATATACCCATTTAACGTAAGAATAAAATTTTCATATATAGCATAAATAATCGGTGGTAACACAAAAATAAGGCTATTTTGTACCCTTCCGGTTTGAATACTAATAGGCAGAGCAAGTACACACATTACAAACATCATAATGGCAATTGAAACTCGCCAGGATAGCTCAGATTTAGCCCGAGTGCTGGAATCTGCAATAAGTTGACGAATAGTTGAAG
>JAGOUD010000022.1 GCA_018061465.1 Burkholderiales bacterium | reverse complement strand
GTCCAATATGATCACTGATGATTCCAAATATAGGCAAAATTAGCGAAAACATAAATATGTGATAAAATGTTGCATGCATAACTTCTTTGGGTAGAAACCCATAATCGCGCATAAATGTGGGCATATAAAATAGCATAAAGGTTATTGAAATTGAAAAGATGGTATTTAATCCCATTCCAATTATAGTGATTAATTTATATTGGCTAAAAAATAAGTATACTGGAGATGCAGCTACTTGATGATCCCTCTGCAATTCTAAATGATACGGAGTTTCAATCAAATGCCACTTCGAATACCAAGCAAGCAGCATTACCAAAACTCCTACCAGAAAAGCTACCCGCCAACCCCAACTATGCAACTGTCCCCAGGTTAAATAAGTAAATAAAACAGCGCTTACCACCCCAGCCAACATCACTCCGCGCTGAGTACCTAAAAATAAAGTACTTATCCAAAAGCTCCGGCTTTTACGCGAGGTTAATTCCGAAATGTAAACAATTGCTCCACTAATATTAGCGCCAATAGTTACTCCCTGAACTAACCGGGCTATTACAAATAAAAGCGAAGCTATTACACCAAAATGTTCATAGTTTGGCATCACTGCCATACATATGGTTGCCACCCCACCTAAAAACATAGTAATAAATAAACTTCTACTACGCCCATATTTATCACCAATGTGACCAAAAATCAAGCCTCCAACTGCGCGCGCCCAATAACCTACTGCAAATATTCCAAAAATTAATAAATGACGGCTATACTCATTATTATCGGGAAAGAATTGCTGCCCCAAAACTTCTGTAAAAAAGCCATAAATAATAAAATCATACCATTCCAAAGCTCCGCCCACACTCGCAGCAAGAGCAGATCTAAGGGATAAATTATTTTGCATAAATACTCAAGGCTAACTGTAAATCATCCCAGGCATCTTTTTTAGCACTCGGATTTCTTAGCAAATAAGCTGGATGATAGGTAACCACAACCGGTATTGTATTATACTGGTGTACTTTCTTACGCAATTTAGTTGTTGCTATCTTTGAATTTAATAGGGTTTGACTGGCAAACCGTCCTAGAGTAAGAATAATTTTAGGCTTAACCATTGCTATTTGGCTGCGTAAATAATGATTGCATGCAGCAATTTCTTCCTCTTCCGGATTCCGATTAGATGGAGGGCGACATTTGACTATATTACAAATATACACATCAGATTCTTTATTAAGCCCCATCGCAGCTATCATTTTATCTAATAATTGCCCAGAACGCCCCACAAATGGCAACCCCTGCAAATCCTCATCCTCCCCTGGGCCTTCGCCTACAAACATAAATGGCGCATTCCGACTGCCACGCTCAATTACCACATTAGTTCGAGTTTTACATAATTTGCATAAAACACAACTACGTGCTTTATTAACTAGCACATCCCAATTTAAAATTAACTCACTCGTAACTGTAACTGGGGTATCTGGCAAATCAGGAGATATTGCAGATACATTAGCCATCTTCTCATTAGATAGCGCCACGGTAGACGGTGTTGCCTTGTGGTACTGATTAAGCTTTAATTCAACATAATGGGGATTTAATTGTTGGGCCTTGGATGGATCGACTTTCCACAGCTGATTATACAAAAGCTTAAATTTATCTTTATTCATTTTCCCACCGCTATACTAATCTAAGGCTTTTAGCATGATAACCGCATCAAACTGCCAATTATCAACCCGATAATAATTTTTGCGCTGCCCAACCTTATTAAAACCTAATTTTGTATATAAATTAATTGCTGCATCATTGCCTTCTCGCACCTCAAGAAATACTTTAACGACACATTTTTTATGTAGCTCATGTAAAAGATATTTTAAAAGGTACTCGCCCAAACCTTGGCGTTTATTTACTTTTTTCACCCAAAATTGCAAAATTTCGGCTTCATCCAACACTTTACTATATACTACACAAGCAACTATTTTACCATGATTCGTCAAGATAGAAATAACCTGTCGCAGATTATTTAAACTATTTAAATAATCCTCTCTAGACCATGGAGTTAAATTAGACTCTTGATCTAATTGCACTAATGACGGAATATCACTAATATTTGCTAGACGAATCTGCATCACTTATTGAATACCATTGGGTTGCTGCTTATTCAACTGCTGTTCTATCTGGTTAAGCGCCACTTTATTACGGAGATACATTAAAGTAGCATTAGCCGGCAATATTAACGGATATTTATTTAATTCAACAATTTCTAGCAAATGTTGTGCCGATGGATAATTAATCTCCAACAGCGGGCATTGCCGAAGCTTATTATTTAATTGACTATTATATACAGTAAATCCATTCCCTACCATAGAATATGTACGATCAATATTTATATCGTTTGGATTAACCAATTGCGGTTGTATAAAATAATCCAAAGTTTTAGTATTAATTCCAGTCAAGTAAATCTGGTTAAGCCGTGCATCAATTCCCACTAGAATATCTGAAGAACTAATATCACTCATGGAAACAGCTTTAGCATAAAGCGCAAATGCTGGAATAGCAACTAACTGAGCATTAATCCCCAAAGCAATGCCCATAGCTACACTTAAGCCTATTCGAAGCCCAGTAAACGACCCCGGACCTTCTACATAAGCGATGATCTCTATTTGGCTGATCTCAATTTTAGCTTGTTGCAATAACTTATTTATGGCATTAATTATATGCTCAGATTGCTTATTTCCAACCATCGCTTGAGAACAAAAATAATTCCCGGCAACTGCTATACCCAGCGATAAATATTCCGCAGAAGTATCAATTGCTAAAATGCTAGTTTTACTTATCTTAATTACACCTTAATAAAAAAATAATTTACACATAATCATAAAATTTCTGTGTCACTCTTATGGACACTCGTGCTAGGCAGGAATCCATTTATATGACTAATATTGCCTCGGCTTCTACCAGTGCCCCTTTAGGAAGCTCTCTCACCCCAATTGCAGCACGTGCTGGATACGGCTTATTAAACAGCTCTGCCATAATTTGATTAATGACCTGAAAATTATTCATATCGGTTAAATAAATAGTCAATTTAACAATGCTGTCCAAGCTACCGCCACTAGCTATAGCCACAGCGGCTAAATTTCTAAACATTTGCTGGGCTTGGTTATAAATGCCATCAGCTAATACCATAGTCGCTGGCTCTAAACCAATTTGCCCGGATAAGTATACAGTATTACCCACTTTAACTGCCTGAGAATAGCAGCCAATAGCTTGTGGCGCATTATCAGTATGTATAATCTGTTTCATCATGTTTAATCCTTAGAATCTATTCATAAATAAGATAGTAGAACTGTGCTATAAACTCATCATTTGCTGCTGCTTAAAAACAACATTAATAAATCATTTAAAAAATCTTGTCCAAGCTTAGTTGGCACTATTTTACCATCATTAAAATTAAGCAATCCCTTTTGTTTAGCAATTTCCATCTGACTTAAAATAGTGCTTAAACTCAACCCAGTGCGTTCGACAAATAAAGAACTTTTAACACCATCAATTAAACGTAGGGCATTTAGCATAAACTCAAAAGGTAATTCAGCTGCAGCAATAATTTGATCTTCAACTATATGAGAAGAGTTTGTCACATTATTCATGTAAGTTGTCGGATGCTTCTGTCGCACCTGACGAATGATTTTATCATGAAAACTAAGT
This sequence comes from Burkholderiales bacterium, assembly GCA_018061465.1. Lineage (GTDB taxonomy): Bacteria > Pseudomonadota > Gammaproteobacteria > Burkholderiales > UBA11063 > Aquella. The sequence goes on along the minus strand of JAGOUD010000022.1, from coordinate 14,851 downwards.
TTTGAATGCGCACCAGCCCCAATTCCCAGATAATCTCCAAATTGCCAATAATTCAAATTATGGGCACAATAGTCACTGTTATGGGCAAAAGCTGAGGTTTCATAACGCCTAAATCCTCGCTGTTGGAGTAAATTAATTAGTTGGTCTTGCATAATATAACATAAATCGTTATCCGGCAACCCAGTTGGTGGTTTAGCAGCAAATTGGGTATTGGGTTCAATCGTTAAATTATAGCAGGATAAATGGCTCGGATTAAATTCACATGCAGTAGCTATATCTTGCATAGCTTGGGCTGCAGTTTGATTTGGCAACCCATAAATTATGTCTAAATTGAGGCGCGTAAAATATTTTTTAGCTAAATTAATCGCAGCAATTGCTACACTTCCATCGTGAATGCGCCCCAAACTTTGAAGGTGCTTATCATTAAATGATTGGATGCCTAAAGAAATTCGATTAACTCCCGCCATATAGTAATCAGCTAAGTGTTCATTATCCAGTGTACCTGGGTTGGCTTCCAGAGTAATTTCAGCAAATGGCAGTAACCGGGTATGGCTGCGTACTGCACTAAGAATTTGATTAATTCCATCCCCACTAAAGAGACTTGGAGTACCACCGCCAATAAAAATAGTGCGAATTGCCCGCCCCCAAATTAAAGGCAGCGCTTGTTCTAAATCAGCAATTAATGCTTTAATATAGCTCTCTTCCGGCAGATTATTATTTAATTTATGCGAATTGAAATCACAATAAGGACATTTTTTAACACACCAGGGAATATGAATATATAAACTCAAACTTGGCAATTGCGTAAGGCAGAGAGTGCTTGACTGGTTAGGTACATGGTTTATCGCAGAACCCGTCATAATTTTTAATTCCATATAAATCGTATACCATTAACACTGGTAATTATTATAACATTAATATTTATAAAAATTATGATTATTTTTTACAGCTACATAATATGATAACCTTTAGAACTTGTTTAATCTTAATTATTCCTCATGGTATAATTATGGTTTAAAAGCATTATCGAGGGCATAGTACATCATGATTGTGGTAATCATTTCTGGAGGATCCGGCTCTCGGTTGTGGCCCGTATCACGTCAATTAGATCCTAAACCATTTATTAAGCTTGCCGACGGACATAGTCTGCTGCAAAATACTTTTATGCGTGCAGCTAAGTTAACCAATGTACACGCAATTGTCACGGTAACTAACGAAAAAGTTCATTTTCGAATGCAAGACGAATACCAAGCAGTAAATCACGACGAGTTGACATGCGATTTTATTCTTGAACCTTATGGCAGAAATACTGCTCCAGCAATTGCTAGTGCATGTTTATTCATTGCCAAGAATTACACACCCGATGAAACCATTTTAGTTCTGCCTGCAGATCATTTAATTAGTGATTTTACCCAATTTAATCAAGCCGTGGATGAAGCAACTACTATTGCAGAACAAGGCTATATTGCCACTTTTGGCATTACCCCGGAATATCCTGAGACTGGTTATGGCTCTATTGAAGCTGATACTCAAAATATGGTGGGACAGGGTTACCGTATCAAACGTTTTGTGGAAAAGCCTGATTTAGAGCGAGCACATACTTATTTAGCTTCCCATAATTATTTATGGAATTCAGGAATGTTTTGCGGTACCGTAACTACGTTTTTAGCCGAACTTGAAATTTATGCAAAACAATTATTAATCGCAACCAATAATTGTTTAATTAATTCGCATACTGATACGCTGGGGAAAAATAAAATTGTACATTTAAACCGTGAATTATTTTTACAGCCGGAAAACATCTCAATTGATTATGCCTTATTTGAAAAAAGCACTAAAACTGCAGTATTACCCTGCTCAATTGGCTGGTCGGATATTGGATCATGGTTATCAATTGCACAAACTCTACCTAAAGACAAACATAATAATGCCCTAATTGGAGAAAGTATTTTACATAATACTCAAGATTGCTTAATTTACTCAACAAACCGTATCATTGCCGGAGTTGATATTAAAAACTTAGTTATTGTTGATACTGGAGATGCTGTATTAGTTGCGGATAAAAATAATGCTCAAAATGTAAAAATAATTTTTGAGAAATTAAAAACAATGCAGCACCATACTTCCGAATTACATCAAACTGCACATCGTCCATGGGGTACTTATACCATATTAGATGAAGGACCATTTTATAAAATCAAGCGTTTAGAAATTAAACCGCAAGCTGCAATGTCGCTGCAAATGCATAATCACCGCAATGAACACTGGATAGTAGTTGACGGCATAGCCACAGTTACTAAAGACCAACAATTTTTTGAATTAACCCCTAACCAATCTGCATATATAGAAGCTAAAATAATACATCGCTTAGAAAATAAAACCGATAAAAACTTAATCATCATTGAGGTACAATGCGGACTATATTTGAATGAAGATGATATTATACGATTTGATGATAAATATGGCAGAAGCTGCACTTAATTTTAATAGGACTATACCATGAATTTTAATGACACACTAAAAACTAAAGATAGCGAATTATTTGGCTATATGGAACAGGAGAGATTGCGGCAAGAAGAGCATATTGAACTAATTGCTTCAGAAAATTATGTATCCTGTGCAGTAATGGAAGCTCAAGGTTCAGTATTAACTAATAAATATGCTGAAGGCTATCCTCATAAACGCTATTATGGCGGTTGTGAATATGTTGATTTAGTTGAGCAATTAGCAATTGACCGCTTAAAACTCCTATTTAATGCTCAATACGCAAATGTACAACCACACTCAGGATCTCAAGCAAATCAAGCCGTATATTTTGCTGTACTAAACCCAGGAGATACTGTATTGGGAATGTCACTAGCACATGGCGGACATTTGACTCATGGTGCAGCGGTTAATTTATCGGGAAAATTGTTTAATTGTATAAGCTATGGCTTAGATGAAAATGAAGTGATTGATTATGCCATGGTTGAAACACTAGCTTTAGAATATAAACCCAAACTAATTATTGCTGGAGCTTCAGCATACGCTTTAGAGATTGATTTTAAAAAATTTAGAGAAATTGCAGATAAAACCGGAGCATTGCTTATGGTAGATATGGCACACTATTCGGGACTGATTGCAGCAGGAGTATATCCGAACCCAGTACCCTATGCAGATTTTGTTACTTCAACCACACATAAGACCCTCCGCGGACCACGGGGGGGAATAATTCTAGCCAAAGCAGAGCATGAAAAATTGATCAATTCATCCATTTTCCCCGGGTTGCAAGGTGGTCCCTTAGAACATGTAATTGCAGCTAAAGCAGTTGCATTTTATGAAGCATTGCAACCAGAATTTAAGCAATATCAACTTCAAATTAAAAAAAATGCTGTTGCATTAGCTAATAGTTTAATTAAGCGTGGTTTACGTATTGTGTCAGGAAAAACGCAGTCACATTTAATGTTAGTTGATCTAAGAAGTAAATCTATTACGGGAAAAGCAGCTGAAGAGGTTTTAGGGCTAGCTAATATTACAGTAAATAAAAATAGCATACCTAATGATCCAGAAAAACCTTTTGTTACCTCAGGCATTAGGCTCGGTACACCCGCGGTAACAACACGAGGATTCACTGAGATAGAATGTGCAAAATTAGGTAATATGGTAGCTGATATATTAGAAGAACCATATAATCAAAATGTTATTAATCGAGTTAAGCAGGAAGCTTTAGATTTATGCAAAAACTTTCCAGTATATACTCATCGTCTTTGAATCCTGGACTTTGTCAAACTTTATAAAAAGCTCCTTATGTACTTAACGTACACTTGGGACGCGTCCCCGAGGGGCGAGCCCCTGCATTTTATTGCAGTTCTCCTAGCCCAGAATCCAAATACTTTGAGTATTAACATTAGTCCGGCTTTCAATTACGAGCAGTATATACTAATATGTATCATTAATCTAAATTTGAGAAGGTGACAAGACCTAATTACTCTACCGATAACTTTGAATATACGCTACAAACACTATCGGGATTATCTGGATTAGTGAAAGCTAACCCAGCAACACCATCTGTAATCCATTCAGTACTATTTTTACCTGTGGCACTGTAATTAGCTGTAAAAATCTTATAGTTATGACCATTTACCGTTATTTCAATTTCTGGATTATGAAAACTTGCAAAAATATATTCGCCACTTAGTCCAAGCGGCATTAAGCTATCATTATCAAGCAGTTTATTTCCATTATTGTTGACAACTGTCATTTGTGCATTACCATATAGTGTAAATATATTAAAATTTACACTAACAAGTGCATTAATCGGATCGCTATCAATATCTGCTTGAAGTTGAGCTCCAAAATTATTATGGCACCCTTCAGAGCTTTCATCTACATATAATAATGGATAATTTTGTGAATCAAACGTGATTTGAGCAATAGACCCTGCGTAGCTCACATTATTAAAAATTCCCATTGCACAGAACATAAAAATCATTTTTTTCATTTTTTGCTCTCTAATAATACTTATTCCTACATATAATTAGAATTATAGAGCGTAATAGGTTACAGTTAATACCTTCAATTTTGGCAGATACAACGTCAATTAGAGCTAATTTTATACAATTTAATATGCAATAAATTATGAAATATACGTATTTAATTACTTAATTTCCTGCTAATAGTACCTTTATAATATAGTTCACTTTTTGGTGAAATTGATAACTCATCGGTAATAAGATTAACGTAGCATGTTTAGTGGTTTGTTTTTGTAATTATCATTAACACAATAGTTATTAACTGATTATGCATATTCACTTTTTAGTGAATTATTTGTCAAATAATACGTCCCATAAAAATTCCCTTAAGTTAAATAGATATTGTATAATCCAGCATTAGTTTTTTAAACAGCGCTACTTCAATAGTTTATATAAACTTTAATTTCTTGTTGCTCTGATTTAAGTTATTTGGGGAAAAAAGATATGTTATTACCTAAAGACCTAGTTTCTAATGTAAAAATTCAAGTTGAGCAAAAATTTAAACCGCATACTAAAAAAGTAGATATGGTTATTATTGAGGATGTACGAATGTTTGTTGATCAAATAGTGCAAACTCACTATAAAAATAAAAAAGTAGATGTTTATTATGACCCGATTAGTTTTTTAGAAAATGTAGAGCAATACCCTCTTGATACAAGAATGATTATTGACAGCACATATAACTATGATGGTAAAGAGTATGACATAAATGGGTTTGATATTGCTCTTAAATTACATGAAAAGGGCTACACTAAACTTTATTTATTTACCAGTGACCATTATAATGAAGAACGCCTCCCTCCTTACTTAAAGTATCTAAATAAACTTGACCGGGATGTGGTGAAGAATTTGCATAAGTTATAATACCACATAAACAACTAGATGGTGCCGACAGTGGGACTCGAACCCACACGACCTAGGGTCACCACCCCCTCAAGATGGCGTGTCTACCAGTTCCACCATGTCGGCTGATTGATTTAACCTGGAATCTGGTTCTTTTTAGAAGGCACCGAAGAGTTAGTAACATTCGCTCCTGCAACTGGGCTGCTGCTAATGGTTTTGCCATTTAACCCAGCCATTATTCCGGGATCGCCAACTTTGCCGTTGCTAGTTAGTAACACCAAACTAAAAGTTGCTACAAAAAATATTGTTGCAAAAATAGCTGTAGTACGACTTAAAAAATTTGCCGAACCATTGGCACCAAATAAAGAACCGGAACCACCGCCTGAACCAAAAGTAGCCCCAGCATCAGCTCCTTTACCATGTTGTAATAATACTAAAATAATAACACTCATTGCAGTTATTATTTGCACAATCCATATTAAAGTTTTTATAATTTCCATTATTTGTACACAGCCTCCATACAAGATCGTTATTTTAACATGTTCGTGTTTATGTTAGGGCAATATATTGTAATATTTTCATGAATTATCCCATTTCATATGGTATGTGACTGCGTACTTACACTAATCTGCCGCTCATTTGAAATACAGAACCTGAAATATCCACAATTAAGTATAGCTTATTTAATTCTTTAACTTTAATAATAGATAAATTTATCCCAGCAGTTTCTAATTTGTAGTAATTAGGAAAAATAAAGAGGGGGCACTTTTTCGATTAAGTGCCCCTATAATATTCATATAGTTGGTATTGCTAAAAATGCAATTAACTAAGATTATGTTAAAAAAATTCTGTTTTTTGATATCCAACAATAATTCCATAAATTGAATATTCTGCTTCATCAAATTTAACAATAGTATTTATTTTAGGATTAACGCTTTGTAGATAATAACTACCATCCGCAATTATTTGTTTAACACTAACAATTGAATTAGTAGTATTTAAAACCAAAGCATAATTATTATTTTGCAATGCTTTAGTTGGATCAACAAAAATTATCGTACCGGCACTAAATAAACCACAATCAGAATCCATTCTAAGCGCAAACACTTCACCATCAAATTCTTTTATTACCGCGGCAAACTCATTTGCTTCGCTATTTCTCCAATTAGGCAGATTACTCCAATTTATAATGGGAATATAACTGGTAGACTCAACAAATTTTTTCCGGAGTTGTGGTTGCGAAAGATCATCAAATACTAATTCAGAAATTGATATCTTAAAATACTTAGCAATTCCTAATAAAGTCTTTAATGTTGGATTACTCAATTCGCTTTTTCTTAATTTAACAATCGATTCTCCAGAGATACCTACATACTCGGCTAATTTTACAGTATTGAGCTTATCTCTATTCATTAAAAACCATAAATTTTTGCCAAAATTCGAACGTATTAAAGTTTTTGCTGCCATAACTAACTACTTACCTCAAAAATCCTGTTAAACATATAAGCTTGCGTGCTTTCCCACACTTCTCGGCACCAATTTTACTATACTTTTACCAGCCATGTTAATAAAATTTTATTTAATAATAATTTATTATATACTCATAGTCTTTTAATTCTAGACGCTATCCATAAGGCGAGCAAATAAATCATAATCATTTGAGTCCGTAATTATTACTTGAGTAGTATCTCCAGGTTTAAGCTTATGAGTGCCAGGGTTTTTAACATACACCAAACCATCAATTTCTGGGGCATCATATTTACTCCGGGCAATTATCTTGCGCCGGGTTACTTCATCAATAATTATTTCTTGTACAGTACCAACTTTAAGAGCTAATTTATTGCGGCTAATTGCTAATTGATGCTGCATAAAACGGTGATAACGTTCTTCCTTAATTTCTTCAGCCACATGGTTAGTTAAATCATTGGCAGCAGCGCCATCAACTGCTGAATATTTAAAACAACCCACTTTCTCTAACTGAACTTCAGTTAAGAAATCTAACAGCATTTGAAAATCTTCTTCAGTTTCACCAGGAAAACCCACAATAAAGGTACTTCTAATTGCCAAATTTGGACAAATTTCCCGCCACTGTTTGATTCGGTTAAGCGTATTTTCAATATTACCTGGACGCTTCATTAATTTTAAAATTTTAGGACTGGCATGTTGAAATGGAATATCTAAATACGGCAAAATTAACCCCTGCGCCATTAAATGAATTATTTCATCAACATGCGGATACGGGTATACATAATGTAAGCGGATCCAAACTCCTAATTTACCTAAAGCTAAACACAAATCATACATTTTAGTTTTAATCGGATGCCCATTATAAAAACCAGTTCTATATTTAATATCTACCCCATATGCACTAGTATCTTGAGAAATAACTAACAACTCTTTAATACCAGCTTTAACCAATTTATTCGCCTGGTTTAATACCTCACCAATTGGGTATGAATCAAGTTTACCGCGCATACTAGGGATAATGCAAAAAGTACAGGTATTATTGCAGCCTTCCGAAATTTTTAAATACGCATAATGTTTGGGGGTCAATTTAACTCCCTGCGGTGGTACTAAATCAACAAATGGATCATGCGGCTGTGGTAAATACATATGCACTAAATCCATAACTTCATTAGTCGCATGAGGACCAGTTACACCTAATACATTAGGATATTTAGCCGTAATAATTTCCGATTTAGCCCCTAAGCAGCCAGTTACAATTACCCGTCCATTTTGCCGCAGGGCATCATGAATAGCTCCTAATGATTCATGAACTGCTGAATCAATAAACCCACAAGTATTAACTATTACCAAATCTGCATTGGTATAATCATCAACTATTTGATAACCCTCAGCTTTTAATTGGGTAAGAATATTTTCCGAATCAACTAATGCTTTGGGACATCCTAATGAAATAAATCCAATTTGTGCCATAATCTAATCTTTTTTAGTTTTAGTAAACGGTAATTGCATATAATTTAACATGCTCTCAGTTTGTTGTTTTAAATGTTCTTGCATTTTTAAAAACACATTCGTATTATTTTGTACATATTCCTTAATATTCTCTTCTAATTTAGGCGCTTGCTGCTGCATAAATTCTTTCCACAATTCAACACCAGACGGTAGAGTTTCCTTGCCATATGCATCGCGTATCTGCTCATAAAACTGTTTTTGCATCTTGCGGAATAAATCAATACCCTGCTCTAAAAATGGACTTAATGACGATTGAAATGCCTTACCATAAAACCGGATCACTTGAAATAGAAAATCATTAGAAAACATAGGAACACCATTTACTTCTTCTTCTAAAATAATCTGCAATAAAACACTTCTAGTAACATCCTGCCCATTTTTAACATCCACAACCTGTACTAATTCACCGTCAACAATTATTTGCTTAATATCTTCCAAAACAATATACGTACTAGTTGCAGTATCATATAAGCGACGATTTTGATATTTTTTTATAATCCTAGTTTCAATTTTTTTCTTCATACATCACTACCTCAGAAGAGTTATACTATAGTCTTTGTCAAATAAATTTGACAACTTATGCTGCGATGCAGCATAATATTGTCTTGAATGACAACATTTTAATTAGGAACTGTTGAGCATAGATTGTACCTTATTTATCAAAATGTTGAACAAAAATAATTTTTATTAAGAGGAATAAAAAATGATGAACCGGAAAAACGAACATCTAGCTGAGGCAGCTTCATTGTCTGTAGAAAACGCCCATGAATTCTTGCAAACCTCACTCGAAGGAATTGAAAAAATTGCCAAATTGCAACTAGACTCTTCTAAAAAAATGTTGGAAGACACTTCAAAAGCACTACAAGATATATCTCGTACAACTGATACAAAAGATTTCTTTACTCGAGTTGGGCAATTAGCTAATCATTCGATAGAATCAAATATTGGTAATTGTAAAGAGTTATATGAGATTTTGAGTGAAGTACAGGTTAATGTAGGTAAACTAATTGAAACCAATTTACAACATACTCAACAAAATATTGCTAACGCTGTAGATGGATTATCTAAGTATAACCCATCTGCCACTGGAGCTTCCGAGTCACTTAAAAATTGGATGGAAAATGCTAACCAAGCAGTAACCACTATGCAAAAAGTTGCCCAACAAGTGGCTGAATTTACTACTAAAAACATTCAAGCAGCCTCTGAAGCAACAGTAAATGCTACCAAAAAAGCTACTAAAAAATAGTTTTTAATCTCATAAGATGCGGTTGCGCATTAGCATTTATACAAAAATCCCTAACCAAATTTAGCGTTAGGGATTTTTTATCTCTATTAAACAACATATTTTCTGGTAGAATAACTACTGTGTTTTAGATGAGATCATTATGATAGAGACGGATATTATTTGGCAACAATGCCTTATTTTACTTAAGGAGCAATTTGGTGAAGAGAATTATAACACCTGGTTTAAGTTATTAAAAGCCAAATATAATGAGGGCAAATTACAAATTATTGCTAGTAATCGGCTAGTACAGGATTTCATTCGAAATAAATACTGGAATAAAATAAGTAATATTATCAATGAATTGACTGGCGGGATAGATGTAGAATTAATTGTTGGAAAAAATTTACCGTCCAAAGAAGCCACAGCACAACCAGAGTTAAATAAATCACAAACTAAATCCCATACAAAAAATGAGGCAATTACCCCGAAAACCAAAGTTGACAAAGAATTATTAGAAACATTGCAGCAAGCAACTAAACTGAGTCCTAATTATACCTTTGATACTTTAATTCGAGGTAATTCCAACCAACTTGCTTATGCTATTGGCATGCATGTAACACAAAAACCTGGACATAAAAACCATAATCCATTATTTATTTATGGTGGTGTCGGTTTGGGTAAAACCCATCTAATGCAAGCTATTGGTAATGAGAGATACAAGCAAAACCCTAAATCAAAGATACGTTATTTACATGCTAACGATTATATTCAAGATGTAGTCAAGGCTTCAATGCGTCAAGGTTTTGATGAACTAAAAAAATATTATAACAGCCTCGATTTGCTATTAATGGATGACATCCAATTTATTGCTGGGGATAAAACTAAAACTCAAGAAGAATTCTTTTATACTTTTAATACTTTATTAGATAAAGGGAAACAAGTTATAATGACCTGTGATACCTACCCTAAAAACATTAATAATTTAAATGAGCGTTTAGTTTCGCGTTTTGCTTCTGGATTAACTGTAGAAATTCAGCCGCCTGAATTAGAAATGCGGGTAGCAATTTTAAAACGTAAAGCTGAACAAAGTAAACTTAATTTAGATGATGAAGTTGCATTTTTTATTGCTCAAAATATTAAATCGAATGTGCGTGAGCTTGAAGGTGCATTAAATAAAGTAATTTATCAAGCACATTTTTCTGAGAAAGGGATAAATTTAGCAATTGCCAAAGAAGCTTTAATGGATATATTTGCGCTAGATAGCCGTACAATTTCAATTGATGATATTCAAAAAACTATTTGTGATTTTTACAAGCTTAAAATTTCTGATTTATTATCTGCCAAACGCACCAAAGTAATTGCCCGACCACGACAAATTGCGATGAGTTTAGCCAAAGATTTAACTCAGCATAGCTTACCGGTAATTGGTAATGCTTTTGGTGGAAGAGACCATACAACTGTTATTCATGCCCAAAAAACTATTTCTAATTTGCGTTTAGCAGATGAAAAAATTGAACGTGAATATAATCTATTAATTCAAATGCTAAATAATTAGCCCTTAATTTCTCTATAGGATAAATTTTATGTTATTAATTATCAACCGTGATGTTTTACTCAAACCATTATTATTAACCACCGGTTTTGTGGAAAAAAAACAGACTATGCCTATTTTATCTAATGTATACATTAAAAAATTTGGCAATCAAATTACTATAATTTCCAACGATATGGAAATTCAGGTTAGCATTACGATTGAACATGATATGAGTGGTGAAGATTTTACCATTACTCTGCCGGCAAAAAAGCTTCAGGATATTTTAAAAATATTTCCAGAAAATACTAACGTAACGTTAAAACAAGATGGCAATAAAATCTTAATCAGCTGCGGCGCCACCAAATTTACCTTACAAAGTTTACCTGCAGATCATTATCCGCTTTTAAAAATTTCAGATACGGCAATTTGCCAATTTACTTTAGAACAGACCAATTTAAAGACTATACTTAGTCAAATTCAGTATGCCATGGCTGATAAAGATAGCCGCGTATTTTTAAATGGAATGTTATTTGAGATCAGAAACAATCAATTACGCCTAATTGCAACCGATGCTCATCGCTTAGGGTTTGTCACTACATTAATTAATGAAGTGGTTGAAAACAGCAGTATTATTATACCCCGTAAAACTATCGCTGAATTATATAAGCTTTTAGAAGATAGTGAAGAACCTGTTACGCTTACTTTATTTGCCAATCAAGTATCGTTTGAAACTCTTGGCAAACAATTAATTAGCAAAGTAATTGATGGAAAATACCCAGATTATGAACGGGTAATACCTTTAGGTAATGACAAACTATGTTTAATTAATCGCACCGAATTATTACGTGCTATTGAAAGAGTTGGTGTGATTGGTATTGATAAACTCAAAACTGTGGCTTTTGATATTGCACCCAACACTCTGGTTTTAACTTGCCGGAATGAAGATCAGGAAGATTCACACGATGAAATTAAAATTGTATACCAAGGTACAGAACAATTTAGAATTTGTTTTAATATAACTTATGTGCGTGATTTATTAACTAATTCACAAGCAGAAACTTTGCAGTGGGCATTTTATGATGGTCAACGTAGTGTATTAGTAACCATCCCTACTGATCCTAATTTTAAAGCGGTATTAATGCCATTACGCAACTAAATAGTTTGATAGTATACGGTTAACTTTTTAAGAATACAAGAATATCTCTAGGCTCATTTTTTTAATACAGTACCAACGTTCAAGTTAATTGAGTATCTAAACAATAGAGAAATTAATATGGCTGCCTACAGAGTATAAGTCAAGTCATGCTGTTCAAACCCTAGCCAATCATTAAATTCAATATTTTTAGAAAAACCAATTACTTTAAAAATTTCCCCCATTTCATTGGGCAGCGTTAAATGATTTACCTGATTGGTCAGCTTTAAATACTCTAACCCATTTACTAACTCACGTTTTTTAGTAACTATCTGGGCCAATCCACAATTAAGCAAAAAATTTGCCTGGGTAGTATAACCAATCAAATCTAATTCATTCTCAATAGCATTTACTGCGATAGCCGAAAAATTAACATTGCTGGTAATATCAATTAATCCAGGATAGACTAAAATATCATCTAATTGATGCTGGCGAAAAAAGCCGCGTAAAGTTCCACGGTAACGATTAAGGGAATAATATTCAGAAGCTGAATAACCATAATCAATCAATAAGATACAGCCAGTAGTTAAAATACCAGCTAAATTTTGTATAAATTGATAATTATTCAAATTAATTTCTGAAATATACGGTGTATTTTCTATTTTTATTGCCTGGGCCAATGTGATTAATTCTAAAGACTCAATTAATTGGGGTACATAGATAAAATTATCATCTTGATCTAAACTTACCATCTGCTGATAAATTCCACATTTATCCCACAATATTACTTCACACGGTTGAGCATCTAGTACCTCATTTGCTACAATCACCCCATTGAATTTATCAGGTAGCGTAGGAAGCCATATCACTTTATAGAAGAGATCAGGACATTTTTCATACACTATTTGTTTTTGAATCGCTACCATAGCTGGACTTAACTCCACCACATAATAGTTATCAACTAAATTACCTAGATTTAATAATAAATCAACCATTAATTGACCATTACCAGCACCTATTTCAAGTATATTCCGCGCAATTAAACACTGCTCCCATAATTCTACAATTTGTCTAACTAGACAAAGGGCAAATAATTCAGAAACTAACGGCGCAGTTATAAAGTCGCCTTTCTTACCAAATTTGGGCAGCTGATTATTATAATAACCATACAGCGGATCATAAAGTGCGCTTTGAATATAGCTGCTAACTGGAATTTGTCCATGGTTAGCTTTAATCTGGGTAATTATTGTTGCGCGTAAATTTTGAGTTAGCTCTAATTCTTGGGGACCTAAATTTATATTTTTCATTTTAGAGAAAATTCTATAAAATTATCTACTGTTAGGCTAGACTCACAGTATTTGGATTCGGTATAAATAAATTAACCGGTTTTAAACTACTTTTAAGCGATGTTTATTAGATAAAAACAGGGCTTTTCCAATAATCAAACCTAAAAATAGGGAAATATATACATCACTTAGCCAATGGTTTATCGTATATACTCTAGCCGCCATAATAGTTAAACTACATAATAAAAGGAGCAACTTACTAAACCACGTTTTATTATAAAGTAAAAATGGAGTAACCGCTGCAAAAATGGTAGTGGTATGACCAGATGGCATACTATTTGAAGCATATAACAAATCATTCCAGTGCCAAGTGGTAAAAAAATGAAAAAAATTCCATTGATTCATGCCAATACCCGGGCGTTCCCGACTAATAAAAACCTTCAAGACAGTATTAATTACCCCAGCATAAACTGCAGCCATAAAACTAATTTTGCTAATTATTGCTAAGTTAAATTTACCTAATATTTGAAAAATCATTAAGCTGGTAAATACTACTCCCCCAATAAACCACCCTTCTCCCATAGCATTAATAAAATCAAACACAACATAAATATCATGATTATAAAAATGGCGGCATAATTGTGTTAAAGCCAAGTCAGCCACTAATAATAAAACCACAAATACTAATATACCACCAATGATAAATTTCAGGTTTTGTCGCAGTAACAGGTAAATATTGCCTATAACACTGCTCCAATAACCACATTTTATCAATTTATAAAAATAAACCATGGCTACTAGCACATAAAATGCACCAAATATAGCCAATGGAGAAGGCATTTTTAGATGTTCAATCATAACGCAACATTATAAACTCTTTCTTATAACATCAACAATATGGTCTTGCGTTACCGCATCTAAATATGGATGCATTGGTAAACTCACTATATGTTTGGCAATATGCTCTGAATGAGGCAATGGTTGGTTAGTATAATAATGGCTTAGGGCTGGCTGCAAGTGTAGTGGTATTGGATAATGAATCGCTGTTGGAATTGCTGCAGCCTGAAGTTTTTTAATAAAAGTATCGCGATCTTTAACAATTATAGAATACTGCGCATAAACATGCGTACAACCTGGTGCTATATATGGAGTGATGCAATCAGCCCCATACAATTTTTCGCTATAACGCTTACCAATTTGCTCACGCAACATAACTTCTTTATCGAATACTCGCATTTTAGATAGTAAAATACCAGCTTGTAAGGTATCCAAGCGACCATTTAACCCAATAGTTTTATGATGATAGCGAGCATCCTGTCCGTGCACACGTATCCAGCGCATTTT
>JAGOUD010000158.1 GCA_018061465.1 Burkholderiales bacterium | reverse complement strand
ACTAATTCCTGGGGCTGCCGCACCTAAATTAGTAACTAAGGATATGCTCAAAATCATGAAGCCTGGCAGCGTGCTTGTGGATGTAGCTATTGATCAAGGGGGATGCTTTGAAACTGCTATGGCAACTACGCATCAAGATCCAACATATGTTGTAGACGGAGTTGTACATTACTGTGTAGCTAATATGCCAGGCGCAGTAGCTACTACTTCAACGTTAGCGCTCACTAATGCTACCCTTCCTTTTGTAGTTGAATTAGCTAATAAAGGGTGGCGAGAAGCTATTAAATCTAATCATCATTTAAAAGCCGGATTAAATATTTGTGAAAGTGCCGTAACCTATGAAGCTGTCGCTCGCAATTTAGGTTATAGCTATATTAATCCAGATATATTAATATAGAAAATGAGTTAAATCAAAATTTATCATGCCTGCAAAGACACGAGCGCCACGAAGATACAATGTCAAGCAGGCATGTAATCAAATACATTTTTTAAGATTATATAGCTTTGATACCGACCATGCTCTATAATATAAATAGCAACCATATATTAATCTCATGCATGCAATCATCCATATTAGCGGATCAAGTAAATAATCCCACAAATTACTTAAACCGCATATCTTAAAGTAAAATCCACCTAAAGCAATTAACCATATTACTGCATATTCACGCGCATAAAACCATAAATAAAGCTCAACTATAAAAAATACAGCCAACCCAATTTTACCGGGAAAATACCCATACCCATATAAATCAAAGGGTAATATGCCAAATGTCGTTAAATATAGTAGCGAGCCCAATAAGCATATTATAGCAGCAAAATGATAACTAATTGTTGGTATTAATCTCCCTACACCTGGCAAAAATATAAAACGCAAACATAACCGTATTAGCAACCATACGCTCACAAAGCTTAAAGAACTAACAACACCTCTAAGTAATTGAATAAGATTAAATCCATGATATACCTGCCAATTAAGAACAAGCCATATAATAATCGCCACACTAAAAGAGCGGAGAAGAGAATTATTTCGCATACTTATCACTCTTAAAAATCTCCAATGATGAACATTTTGAATATAGCCAGGCACGGTTAAGCTCTACATGTTTAATATTGCGTCGCTTCCACGTATACAAAATATCTATAGCATCATTATGCATTTGTATTGCTGGGTATGAAAATTCTTCATTAGCCATATTTTCCAATAGGTACACATCATGCCACGTCACTCCATCTCGAGAAACTGCAAGAGCTAATTTATCCCGTCCACCAATATTATGCACCATTAAATATTGGGTTGACTCTAAACGCATAACCGCTATGGATGAATCACGGTTAGTTAAATTAGTGGGTAGCAAATTGCTCCAGCTATTGCCGCCATCAGATGTCTCCTGATAATATAACCTATTATCTTGTTTCGTGTGATTACGCATATATACATAAGCATGTTTATCACTCAGTGGCAGCAAGGCTGGCTGCATCAAAGTATTGGTACTGTTTAATCGCTCTTGTTTGATAAAATTACCCTTTTTGTCAAAACGCAATAACTCAGGATAAGTATATATAAATTCATAGTATACTGGCAAATAAAATCCACCATCGGCTAGAGTTATAGCCTTGGTACGATTCAAAACACTAAGATTAAAAAAGGGACTTAAAATTAATTTATGTCCTACACTCCAAGTATTACCCCAATCTTTAGAAATAAATTGATTTAAGCTGCTACCCGACCATCCACCAACGCCTACTGACACCACAAAAAGATATAAGCTATTATCTGCTGCCCTATATATAACCGGATTACCAATTTTTCTAATATAACTATTAGTATCATGAGCAATTTTTTCCGGAGAAATTATGGCATGTGCCACACTCCAATTCTTGCCATTAAAAGTTGATTGCCAAATTTTAACATCAGGTTTTCCCTCATGACTTCCAGCAAACCATAATGCGATTAATTGACCATTGGGTAAAACTTCAAGGGTTGCACTGTGAGCTGCAAGTAAAAAATCAGGTTGCGGAATAATAAATGATTCAAAAATTAAATTATTGGTAGGCTTAACTAATTCTTGTCCCATAATAAATTTTGGTGTCTCGGGTTTAGGAGAAGTTAATATGAGGATAAATAACAACAATAATGCGCAGATAAATAAGCCAAGGCCACTCTTTGATAGTTTATTATACCGTAAATTATATTTCATTAAATCCCATACACTTTTAGAAGCGGATTACTTAAATTTATAAATACCCTCGATTAAATTAATAACATTATACATAGCACCTAGCGCGAACCTATCCGGGTTAACTACAATTTGGCGATATAATTCAGGGTGATAAGGCGAAGCACCTTGCGTTGCCAAAGTTGCCACTTCTTTAGATAAAATTTGTTGCTGTATCGTATCAAACTTAGCTTTCGCTTGTGGAGATACAAAATCACTTACTATAATCTCATCTAAAGATTTACCGCCCAATTTTAATACGCCCTGATCACCGAGGATTAATAGTATGAGCTCTAAATTCTTCGGTTCGTAAGCTATAGAAATTTCCATAGAACCACCAAAACCGCCAAAATCAAATAGCGCGTAAATAGTATCATTAACATCAGTTTGAGTAACTTTGGTATTAAAAAAAGTTGCACCCACAACCTGTGGCATGCCCACCAGATATTGCAATACATCTAAATAGTGAACCCCAAATTCGCGTAAAATGCCACCACCGGTTTTCATAGAGCCACGCCAGCCGCTAAAATACTCAAGCGGGCGCTGCCATCTTTGTACAACAGATGCTCCACGAATATTACCAAATAATCCGTTGTCTAATGCTTGTTTAGCAATAATTACACTGGGGTTCAAGCGAACTTGTAGCACTCCAAATATTTTTACATTATTATTTTGGGCAACTTGTTCTAAATATTTTAGTTCACTCGCTAAAAAAGTGGCTGGCTTTTCTAAAATAACATTCTTTTTATGCTCTAATGCTTGTATCGCTTGCGTATAATGCAGGTTGTTGGGAGTAAGAATAACTACACAATTAATTTCTGAATCATTATATACTTCTAGTTCAGATAAATATCCCTTAACATTTAGACTATTAGTATAGTGGTCTTGTAAATCAGATTTTGGATCATAAACTCCAATTAATTTATAATATTCTGGATTATTTTGTATGGCAGACAAATGGCGGTTAAAAATTGCTCCACAGCCCAAAACTGCCACATTATATTTTTGCATAATTTACTCCACTTTGGGTTATATGTTATGAATTAGCATAACTATCTAAAACTGTACCAACAACCGAATTGTAGCATACTATTATTTAAACAGATTAAAAAAGCTGTAACACGCCCACGGTAAGGGCATTAACCTGTTGTCCAGTCTATCATTCCGGAAGTGACACTAAACTTTTAGAACTACCTCTAAAAATAATGAGACCGCTCAAGCCAACAATAGCAAACAATAAAAAGGGAATTTTATCCGATAAATTAAATAAGAGCCCGCCTAATAGAGCAGATGATGCTTCAGCCAAAACCTGTAAGGATTGATTATTTCCCATTATTGCACCTTGCTTTTTCATCTCGCCCAAAGAAGATAGTTTTGCCCCAACTAGAGCAACTAATATCGGGATAAAGAATCCAATCAATGCCACCGTAAAATACAAACTATGCCAATTAGTAAAATTAATAAATAATAAACAACTAATAATTGAGCCACTGGCGCTAAAAAAAATTATCTTATTTAATCCCCATCGCTTAATTAATATAGGAGTTACAATAAAATTAGCAAACATCGCAATAATACTTGCATAAGTAGAAAATATGGCTATTTGAGCTTGATTTAATAAAAATACATCATGCATATAAATAATTTGCACTCGTAGCACACCAAAAAAAGCAAAATAAAATAAAAAATTTGCGCCATAATAAGGACGCAATGGATTCTTGCTAAAAATTCCCATAAAAGTTTTTAATATTTGCGATAAATTGTGTGCTTCACTTATTTTATTGCTATCTACAAACCATAGAATAGATGCACTCAGCACACTAAATACCAGAATCGCTTCCATAATAAATGGAAAAACATAACCGATAAAATATGGTATTCCACCAAATAAAGACCCCAAAATATAACCAACACTACACATAACCCAAGCACGAGAAAATGCTGTAACCCGTTCATCATCCGCAGTAATATCTGCCAATGAACTTAGAGCTAAAGTCATATTTGATTCACATAATCCGGCAATTAAGCAACCAATAGCAATTAAAATCAGCGATTTAACCCAAATAGCATAAGCAATTAATAATAAACATACTGTAGTTATTAACAACGATTTATTAATTAATGATTTTCTACCATATTTATCAGACAGTGCACCTATAATAGGTGACCCAATAAATTGTCCTAAAGGATATAAGGCTAAAAAAACACCAGATAAGATATTGCGTTCTATTTCATTTTTAGTTAATTCATATAACGGTGAAGCGCTATCTTGTAACATTGGTACAAACATAGTCAACATCGAAGAATAGCAAAAAAAGGATATAAAAATTATCAACCATAGTGGCAATAACTTTATAGTGGTCATTTTCTCAATCATATAGCCTCTACTGCTGATATATCTTTATCAAGATGCGTTATATATTCAGGTAATACTCCAGCATGAAAAATCTGACCGGAAAATAAATATAAATTATATAATGTAGAACCAAAATCTGCAAGCTGCATATATACCTAATAAGAATATAGTTTAATGATTTGGAAGAGATATTTTCTTTTTATCGCTCGAACGATATAACACTAATAATTTACCAATATGCTGCACTAATAACGCATTCACTTGTTCGCAAATTTCACTAACCAGCTGAATTC
>JAGOUD010000157.1 GCA_018061465.1 Burkholderiales bacterium | reverse complement strand
ACTAATTGGGTTAGCGCAAACCTTACCGCCTATAGTGTAAACTCTAGTACTGGTGCTTTAAGTAAAATTAGCAATTATTCTACAGGTGGTAACAGTCCACAAGAAATCTTCATTGACTCAACAGGAAATTATTTATACACATATACCACCAATAATAGTGTGTTTGAATATAAGATCAATCAAAGTAATGGTTCTTTATCAGTTATTGGTCAAACCACTGCTGGCAACTACCCTTTTGGAGGAGTTATCACTCCTAATGATCAATTTTTATATTTGGCTAATCTGCGCTCTAATAATGTTTCTGCATTTAGCATCGATCAAAGCACGGGAGTTTTATCTTCCATTGCCACATATAGTTCTGGTGCATCTCCAGGGGCTACATTTACTTCACCTAATGGCCAATATTTATATGTATTATGCACTGGTAATAATACGGTGTATGCTTATACTATAGAATCTGATGGGGAATTAACTTTAGTGCCGGGATCTGGTTTTGGCACCGGCGGGGAATATCCTTACACTATGGCAATAAGCTCAAATGGTCAATTTATGTATGTATTAAACAACAGCAGCTATAATGTAACTGCATTTTCTGTAGATCAAACCACAGGAGTACTAACTACAATAGACATATATCCCTCAGGATATGCGCCAGAAGATGCCATATTAGACGAAATAAACGGATATTTATATGTACTTAACGTAACTAGTTTTAATATAGCAACTTTTGCAGTTAATGCTACAACAGGAGCATTAACTAGAGTAAGTACTACATCACAAGATGTAGGGCTTAACTACCCTGTATCATTACAAATATTATATGAGTATCCAAATTAAAAAACTAATATATTAAATGAAAAGAAAATATCTTCTCATAACTGCTGATAAATGTGTATAATAAGATACTATCCATCAAATATTGGACTCCACTCTACATGGTGAAGTGTATTTTTATAAAATGGCTATTATGGTTATGAAATCAGGAGAGAAAAAATGAAAATTATTATGGTTTTAGGAATTATAATTGGGTTTTTGTTATGCTCATTATTTTTTATATTCAATAGATATTCTAGTGGCAACACTTCAAGTTCTCACATACAAATTATAGAAAAAAACTCTTTAGATGTTGTCAAAACATACTGTCATAAAAATATAGAATATATAATAATTAATGGGAATGGAACATCAATAACTACAGCAATTGATCACAATAATCAACCACTTAAATGTAATTATTAAACTTATTCATTACTTAAGATTAATGCAACCTCTCCCTCAATTTCAAGGCTCTTAATCTGATGCGGAACAATAAAACTATCACCTTTTTGAACTATTTGTTTATTAATCAATGCCGCACCTTCAATAACCGTTACTAATAGGTATTTTACTTTAATTTCATAAATTAAACTGCCTAGCACCTCTAGTTTTTGCACCTGAAAACTTTCATTGCTAACCAATAATGTAAGAACGCCACATCTACCAACAGATCTGGCAACTGGCTTTAACGGGGAATTGTGGTGGGGAACATTAACGACTTCAAAGGCTTTATCTAAATGCAGCTCACGTAAGCGTCCACTATCATCTCAACGATCATAATCATATAATCTATATGTTGTATCAGAAGACTGCTGTACTTCTAAAATTAAAATTCCAGAACCTATTGCATGCACTGTGCCAGTTGGAACATCAAAAAAATCTCCAGGCTTAACCGTTAAAGTAGTTAATAGCTCTGTCCATTTACCAGATAGAGCTAATTGTTTAAAATTATCAATTGAGGCTGCCTTATGCCCATATATAATCTTAGCATCAGGTTTGGCATCAAGTATATACCAACATTCATTTTTGCCTCGATCATTTTCCATTTTCCTTGCATAAATATCATCTGGATGCACCTGCACACTTAAATCTGCATTAGCATCAAGAATTTTTATTAGCAGTGGAAATTCCCCAACTGCTTTATCATTACCAAATAACTGTGGTTGTTCACGCCATATTTGGGACAATGGATATCCAGCAAATTCACCATTTTTAAGCGTAGTTTCTCCATTTTTATGGGCACTTATTGCCCAACATTCCCCAGTATGCATACTCGGAATGGGGAAATTAAAATTATCATAAAGTTTAGTGCCGCCCCAAATACGTTCTTTAAAAACAGGGTTTAAAAAAAACAATTGCATGTATATAATTCCAACCAACAGTTATTTTTATAAAGCTCTCATCCCTCCAGGATATAAATACAAAGCGTATAAATCATCTAATCTAAAAAAACTAACGCTTATCCAGAGGAACATAATCACGGGCTGCAGAGCCAGTATATAATTGACGGGGACGGCTAATTTTTAAATCAGGCTCCGTAATCATTTCCTGCCATTGAGACAGCCAACCAACTGTTCTAGCTAGTGCAAAAACCGCAGTAAACATAGATACAGGAATACCAATAGCCCGTAAAATAATGCCTGAATAAAAATCTACATTAGGATATAATTTATGCTCAATAAAATATGGGTCAGAAAGGGCAACTTTCTCAAGCTTCATAGCTAATTTAAACAATGGATCATTATGTTTGCCTAACGCATCAAGCACCTCATAACAAGTCTGGCGCATAATTTTAGCCCGTGGATCTGTATTTTTATATACCCGATGGCCAAATCCCATCAACCGATATTTTTTATCTTTAACACCAGCCACATAAGCATCAACATGTGTTTCATCACCAATTTCACCCAACATTTTTAATACTGCTTCATTAGCTCCACCATGTGCTGGACCCCATAAACAGGCAACTCCTGCAGCAATTGCGGAAAACGGATGTGTACCAGAACTACCAGCAAGCCTAACCGCTGAAGTTGAAGCATTTTGCTCATGATCTGCATGTAACAGTAAAATCCGATCAAATGCCTTAGCAATTACGGGGTTTACCACATATTCCTCACATGGGGTAGCAAACATCATATATAAAAAATTTTCAGCATAAGATAATTTATTTTTAGGAGACATAAACGGCAAACCATGAGTATAACGATAACATAGAGCTGTTACTGTAGGTATTTTAGCAATTAATCTAATCATAGTTAATTTACGTTTTTCCTCTGATTTAAAATCAAAAGCCTCAGGATAGAACGCAGCTAATGCCCCCACCATTCCAGTTACCATAGCCATTGGGTGGGCATCACGCCTAAACCCTTTAAACAGTGAAAGAATCTGATCATGCAACATAGTGTGACGGATAATACAAGTTTCAAACTCTTGCTTTTGTTGTTTATTAGGAAGCTCTCCATATAATAACAAATATGCACCTTCTAAATGAGTTGAATGTTCCGCTAATTGTTCAATGGGATAACCGCGATAAAATAACTGTCCTATATCACCATCGATAAAAGTAATTTTGGATTCACATGCTGCAGTTGATAAAAAGCCCGGATCATAACTCCACATACCAAATTTACCCAAACTTCGCATATCAATTACATTTTGCCCAATAGTTGCATTTAAAATTGGCATTTCAGCCGTGCATCCATCGCCAAAATCAATCTTAACAGTTTTATCAGTCATTATTGTCTCCCTAAGAGTATTAAAAATTTACTACACATTTACTATACTCATCGTCTTTGAATCCTGGACGTTGTCGAACTTTATAAAAAGCTCCTTATGTACTTTACGTACACTTGGGACGCGTCCCCGAGGGGTGAGCCCCTGCCTTTTATTGCGGTTCTCCTAGCCCAGAATCCAAATACTTTGAGTATTAACATTTAGTCCAGATTTCAATTACGAACAGTATACTATTTTATTAATTAGTTGCTGCAATATTTTATCTTCCACTTTATCCTTTCCCCAAAAAAAACTTAAAATTTCATCATCTTCATATTCCAATAAATTTCTATATGCCAATAGTTCTTTCTCACTTAATTGGTTAAGTCCACCACTTTGGAGAAATCTATCAAAATATAAATCTAATTCAAGGATAGAACGTCTGGAATGACATTTTAGTTTTTCTAATTCTATATAATCCATTTATTAAATAGCTTGCCTTTAAATTTTTACACTATACGCGATAGCATAATTTCTTTAATTTTACCAATTGCTCTGGTTGGATTTAAATTTTTTGGGCATACATCAGCACAATTCATAATAGTGTGGCATCTAAACAGGCGATACGGATCATTCAAATTATCCAAGCGTTCTGCAGTTGCCTGATCACGGGTATCTGCAATAAAACGATATGCATGAAGTAATGCTGCTGGACCTACAAATTTATCTGGATTCCACCAAAATGAGGGACATGCAGTAGAACAACAAGCACATAAAATACACTCAATAACCCCATTTAACTCATCTCTCTCAGCAGGAGATTGCAACCGTTCGCGCTCTGGCATCGGACGCTCATCAATTACATATGGTTTAATTGAGTTATATTGATTAAAAAACTGCGTCATATCCACTATCAAATCTCGTACTATAGGTAATCCTGGGATCGGCCTTAACACAATTGGTTGTTTCAATGAATCTATATCAGTTAAACATGCAAGACCATTTCTACCATTAATGTTAAGTGCATCTGAGCCACATACTCCTTCACGACAAGAACGGCGAAAAGATAATGAATCATCATGATATTCCTTAATTTTAACTAAGGCAGTTAATAATTTTTTATCCAAATCATCTAATTCTATTTCTAAATTCTGATAATATGGTTTACTATCAGTTTCCGGATTATACCGATAAATTGAAAATTTTACTTGTTTACTCATAATTTTTCACCTTTAAATTTGATAATAAGTAAATACGGAATGGGTTATAAAATCCGACACCGTATAACCTTCAAAGACAAAGAGTATTTAATACACTCGCTTGGCAGGAGGTATATACTCTACTGTCATTGGCTTAGTATGTACTGCTTTATATATCAATTTACGCCCTTCACT
>JAGOUD010000156.1 GCA_018061465.1 Burkholderiales bacterium | reverse complement strand
GCAATATTCTGTAGTGTGGGTATCGCAATTATTGACACCACAATTAGGAATATCTACAATCAAAGACTACTTGCAAAAATTTAATTATGGTAATCAAGATTTTTCGGGAGATCCAGGTAAAAATAATGGATTAACTAATGCTTGGTTAAATAGTAGTCTCACAATATCAGCAGATGAACAGTTATTATTTTTAGTTAATATGTTTACGTATAAGTTACCCGTATCTCATGCAGCAGTTACCCATACGTTTAACAATATGTACATCGAAAACAATCCAACAATTGATATATCACTATATGGTACCCAATTTGATGTTTTGAAAAATAATTGGCAGCTATATGGTAAAACTGGTAGTAGTGGTGCAACCAGCCCCCGCGATGGTTGGTTTGAGGGTATTGTTATTAATGGTAGCCAAAAATATATTTTTGTTACTAATTTTTCAGATACTAAACGAGTATCTGACACAATTAGTGGTGGCGGTACGGCCAAAGAAATTACCATTAAATTACTCAATCAGTTTTTAAACAATGGATAGCTTAGGGGAATAGTTGCAATGAATTCAGTTATCTTGTAAATTTACAGGGTTGGCAGCTAGAAGAACTCCCAAATAATGAATAAAAAAGAAATTTGGTAAAATTACTCATTATTTTGATTCAACTTCGTAAGAATAACATACCACAATATTCCGAAACCCAATAAACCTAAATAGACAATGGGTAAGATTATTGGCTGAGATATATTAAATAGTCCAAGAATAGTTACTACTAAAAATGCTGATCCCATATTAATAAAGCTCATAACTGCAGCTGCGTTGCTTTTATCCTCTGCATATTTTAGTGCTAATGCGGCACTATTACCAAAGATAAAAGATAAGCCGAAATAAATTATAACCATTGGTAGAAATAAACTCATTGCCTGATTATTAGATATAAATAACAGTAAAAATAATAAAATTGTTCCCAGGATACTAATAAAAAGTCCAAATTTTAATGATTTGTTAGGTGTCCATACTTTACCTAAATAGTTTGACAGCACCGAGCCCAGTAATATACCGAGCGAAGGTATAAAACTATATGCCCCATAACTAGTTGGAGTTAAATGCATAGTATTCATTGCAATGAACGGTGAAACACTAGCAAAAATATATACCACGCAACTACCAAGCCCTACCAACAAACCCCCAAATATTACAGCTGAATCCTTAAACTGCACTAAGTAGTTATTGAGTAAATTATCTATTTTTAGTGCGTTATAATCTTTGGCGGTAATAACTTCAGGCAGTTGATTCGCACATAGTAATATTGCTAGTGCATACACGATCATTAAATAAAATGGGGCTGTCCAATTAAAATGCTGAATGGCTAACCCACCAATGAATACCCCGAATCCAGGGGTTATGGCAAATGCCATCGTCAGGAGACCCATGACTCTTGCACTATCATTATGGGTAAACAGTTTATGCGCGAGGGTAAATGTCATTTTAAGTCCACAAGCACAGCCTAGAGCCATAATGAAGCGTGCTATAACTAATAAGATGAACGAATCTATCCAATAAGATAAAATACAGCCGCAAGTACCGATAATGGCTAAAATAGTACCAATTACAATGGTAAGATGACTGCCGAAGCGATTAACCAAGGCGCCGTATACAAGCTGACCAAAAGCATAACCAACCAAATACCATGTTATAGTATATTCAGCTATTTGGCTACTTACTCTGAAATAGGTTGCTATATCTGGTAGCCCAGGAGTAAATATTACTGCACCAATTGAGCCAAAAGAAATTAGCAGCATTAATATAAATATATATTTTGTCTTCATTGTTTAGGTTGCCTGTCAAATACTACATTTATGTACATAATTATATTCATTATGAATATTCCTTGAGTGAATTGGGGACCAATTAATAAAGATGTATTGTAATGGTTATGGCGTACAATAGTCAATGGGAAAATTTCCCGGTTTGAATCTATTCTAAATCTAAATGCATATTCATCAAGAAACTAACCAGGATTTTAACTTATAATAAACACAGTGCTCCAAATTTTAAAGGATAACGGCAATGTATGTTTATTATAAAATAACATTCTGTAGTAGCTGTACTTATTATGCGTTAGAGTATTTTTTGTTGTAGAGCGCGCTAATTATTTTCTTAGAATTTCCTGATTAGCAGATTAGCTGAAATTTTGTTGGCATTGTGTGTTATTTTTATACTGCCACTGAGCTTTTATAATGTAATAGTTATCTTACAGAAGCTGTCAGTTAATGTAAACTCACCCGCCTGATTATTAAATTCCGCGGAATACTGTGCATTCAGATATGGCGTAACTTTATCTCGCAAGTAATCCTCTAAATTTTCTTTTAATTTATCAGATAATTTTGATAACTGAGCGTTGGAAATCTGTGTAAAATCAATTTCTGGAATAAACTTCCCATAGTTCACTGTAATATCAATATCTTCAGAGTACCTATCAATTACTTCATAAACTTTGGATAAGGTAGTACCGCCTTTAAAAACAAATTGATTTTCTATCATCTGAAATAGCTTTTCTAATGCCCAACACATCCAGAAATCTTTTTCTATATTAATGCGGTCAATTCCCAAAACTTCCTGCGCGGCATCAAGAGTATCTAGCTGGGACTGTTCAGGTTCTTCAAAAAATGACTTATTCACTGCAAACCGCTTTAAAATATTTATGGAAGATTGCCATTACCCAAGGCGGCATCTGATGTAAGAATTCTTTCATCTCGAGCAATGCAGCTTTACCTAATTTTTTTTCAACCATCTTTAAAGACTCTACAGTAAAGTGTTCCTTACCCAAGGTATATGCGGCGCTTAGTATCAACTCAAGGATAGGATGAGCTTTATTAGCAAATTTTTTATTAATATGATGAAACGTAATTTTGCGGTTTCCCACCTGTAATACTTTCTTTCTGCCTGTCCAATAATATGCTTCTTTCATTTGGCACTGAGAAGACAACCCCAGTTGGTTAACCGCCATAGTACCTGCGGTGACTACAGTCTCATGGTTTATCTGTTCAATACATTTTATTAATGGTTCATGGGTTTGAATATACTTTATACCATTATGTGTTTTATATTTAGCATATAGTCCGTTTTCTATTCTGGCAATTTGGCCAGACTCGGTCAAGCGAGATAAATTCTTTCTAACAGTAT
This sequence comes from Burkholderiales bacterium, assembly GCA_018061465.1. GTDB lineage: Bacteria > Pseudomonadota > Gammaproteobacteria > Burkholderiales > UBA11063 > Aquella. The sequence goes on along the minus strand of JAGOUD010000156.1, from coordinate 1,767 downwards.
CCCAGTTACCTAAGGGTTTAAAGCGTTCGGTAGTAAATGGTTCCCCATTTGGTATTTTTGCTATTTCTTGATACATTAATTGTGCGGTACTCATGATAACTTCCTCATATTATGTCACAATTTTAACCTATTCTCGTGGCATTTGTCAATCCGTATAACACAGTAACTTTGACTACAACTTGAGATATAAGTTAAACTATTATGATACTCCGCACTGAGTTAGATGCTTTTCTAATTTAAAGTAATAAGATACATATATATGTTAGTGAATGGGAAAATTTCCCGGTTTGAATTTATTCTAAATCTAAATGCATATTCATCAAAAAACTAACCGGTATTTTATTATGGTATCCAAGGGATTGCAATTTATCCATTAGGGCATCTATTCCATATACCTTTAATTTTAAATATAAACTGCCACTAATAATATTGCTAATAGTCTTTGCGGTTACGCTTTTGTCATATAAATTGCTGAGAAATAGCGCTATCTTTTTAGCACTTTTACAATAAAATAATAAAAACGCAATTTCATGTTCGCGTAAGGTTAATAAAGCATCAGTATGTTTTACATTTTGATTAAGCTTAAATTGAGTTTTTTCTAGAAATAATAATAATTTATAAAGATATAACTGGGCATTTAATTTTCTAGATTCTACACTTATAGCAACAATATTATCTGTACTGCAATTAATGATAGGTTTTAAAATACAGTCTAATATTAAATAATCAGGATTATGGTTTAGATTAATGGATAAAAACTCTTGAGGAATTTTTGTTAACAATACTTTTTTAATGGAAGCTTTAATGTTATCAATATTTCCCTCAGGCAATGGTAGAATATCTAAATAGTTTTTACCGCTTAATAACTCAGTATTGATATTGGTTATTGCTTGTATTTTCTTACCGGCAAAAAGGATATAATCATTTATTCCAATTAATAATGTGGATTCATTAAAATATATAAGTTTATATAATTCAACTACTTTATTTAAAAAATTAATATCATCCAGCATTATATTGGCTTTCTCATTTTTTACTCATATAGTATAACCGGTTTTGATGGGGTATATCCAGGTAAACCGCACTCAATCTCAACTATCATAAGCTTTATGTTATACTAATGGGGTCTGAATAAAACTGCTTTTTGTAGTGATACATTTATCATTGCCCATTATAAAATTTGGGCAGCTGCAGCCAAATTTAGCGTTGTGCAACCTTTGTTGGTTGAGCCGTTAGGCGAGTTACAATGGTTGCAGCTAAATTGGCGCACAGCTGCCGTTAAAAATTTTAGTTAGGGCTTGATTTTTTTGTCTCCCCACGCGTGGGCTTTTTTGATCAAGCAAAAAAGTATCGTGCTGCGGTCACCACCGCATTTATATAATACAAAAATTAGAATAAAAGAGCACTTTTATTTCCAACTTTTGAAAAAGAATTTTACTTTATTTCCATATATGCGTTATAATACCTCCAGTTTCATGCCCCAACTTAATGGAGCATGAAACAGTGAATAATTAAGAACCGTCATTCTTAACTATTCTTCATTAACAACCTTTTACTATCAAAGGAGGTAACATATGTTTCATGCATGTGATATTGTACACCATTTGTCTTCCAATCGTCACCATTCTGGTGTAACCAAGCTTTTAGAAACTATCAATTATCTGATTGCCGAACTTCGAGAAAAAAAGCTCGATGCAGCAATTTCAGCGCTTGATAAACACGTTTCTGAAGAAAAAGTCAACCGCTATTTCATGATACGGTCGATAG
>JAGOUD010000021.1 GCA_018061465.1 Burkholderiales bacterium | reverse complement strand
ATTTAATCCATTAACTATGTTTATCTGCATTCCTGCATAAATAAAGAAAATTGGTACTAATATGGTGGTGATTTGCCTAAATAACCCAATAATATGATGATTATAGTTACTGGTAGCATTTGACAAAGAGGGGTAATTCTGGCTAAATTTATGCTGGTGAAAATATTTTTCTTTAATTAATAGCCCAGCTATAAATGCTCCAATAATAGGAGCTAATCCAACTAATTGAGCTAACCAGGATAAAAATAAGCAGAAAGCTAAAATAATTAGGGTAACTATATTATCATCTTGGCTAATTTTATTGGTAATATGATTGATTATCTGCGGTAAAATTAATTTACCCAATAAAATACTAATGCCAAAAAACATGCTAACAATTATTAATGTCGCAATTATATGCTTAATATCAATGTAGCCTTGTTGGTGAAGATTAGTGAGCATAGATAATAAAATTAAACCAATAATATCATCAATAATAGAGGCGGACAATACTATTTGTGCAGCTTTTTGTTTTAAAATTCCCATCTCTTTAAATACGGTGACTGAAATACTGGTTGAAGTAACTGCCAATAGTGATGCAATAAACAAGGCTAAGGCTGGAGTTTTATTAGCGCTGATTAATGGAGTGAGTAAAAAATATCCAAGGATAAACGGAATTATAATCCCGGTTGTTGCTACAATTAAGCCATAGCTGCCACATTTTGTTATTTCTTTGGCTTCAGATTCTAAGCCGATTTCAAATAATAATAAAATACTCCCTAACTGGGCTAAAAACGCTAATACTGGCTCATTAATCATATCCTTAAAGAATCCAATGTTATAATTAGCTAATAATGAAATTAAACAGCCGATTAAGATTTGTCCCAGCACCGATGGTTGTTTTATTTTCGTGGTAAGTAGAGCAAATATAGCACAAAGTATGATGATGAAAGTATATAACAGCAAGTTGTTTTCATGGGTGAAATGGAGCATGCTAGACATGGTTGATTTTCCTTTGTGAACTCGAGAATAATTTCCCCATTAGCATGCCCATTTCATAGAGCAAATAGAGAGGAATAGCTAATAAGGTTTGGGATAATATATCTGGTGGCGTAATAATTGCAGCAATAATAAATACTCCAACCAAGATATATTTACGGAAACTCATCATTTTGGTGTGAGTTACTAAGTTAAAGTGAATTAGTAAAAAAATTATAAGGGGGAGTTGGAAAGATAATCCAAATACTAAAAATAAGTTTAATAATAAATCCAGGTATTTATTGATGTCAGTGAACATAGCTATTTCTGCTGCTTTTATATGGGTAATAAAATTAAATAATGCAGGTAGTACAATAAAATAGCAAAAAGCTACTCCACCAATAAATAATAATGAGCCACAAATAATTACCCAGCCAAGAAGTTTCTGTTCATAACGATATAAGCCAGGTGCAATAAACTGCCATAATTGATAAATAGTATGCGGAAATGTGACCACTATTGCAACAATTGCGGTGAGTTTTAATGGTACAAAAAATGGTGAGGTTATATCTATTGCAATTAACTGGGTATTCTTTGGTAAATAGGCAAAAAGGGGATTAGATAAGTAAATATAAATTTGGTTAGCAAAATGAAATAATCCTAAAAATACTACTAAAAAGCCAATTGATATGAAAATTAAGCGTTTCCTTAGTTCGATTAAATGATTAATAATATTTTGGTTCATTATCTTCTTAGTTTTCAAAATCTAATTCAGCTTGATATTTATCGGGTATTCTTTCATTTTGTATGGCTCCACAGCTGTGGCAAGTTATCCTGGTACTATTTTGAATATTTTGCCATGAATCCTCTAATTGATGTGGTTGTTCAGATTCGGGTTCAATAGTGGAAATTTTGGTATTACCCATTGTGTTTGGATTAGTCAAATTTTGATAAGTATTAATTAAATCTTGCTTGGCAAGGTTTAATTCAGAAAAACCGCTTTGCTGATAAACTTCCTGCTTAATACGGTTAAAATAATAATAAAGGTTCCCTATAAAAGTGCCGATTGTCCGTGCAATTTGTGGTAACTGTTTGGGTCCAAACACGATTAAAGATATCAATAAAATTAGTAAAATTTCACTAAAACTAATACCAAACATTATTATTTTTCATCCGTTGTTTTAGTGTCTGTTTTAGGAGTGGTGACTGATTCTTTAAAGTTGCGTATTGCTTCTCCCAAATCATGCCCCAGATGTTTAAGTTTTTTGGTGCCAAAAATTAATACTATAATTAAGAACACTAATAACCAATGCCAAATGCTAAAACTTCCCATTTTTTACTCCTTATTTCCCAGTATATGAACATGCAAATGAAAAACCTCTTGTCCACCTGCAACTCCAGTATTTATATGGACTTTATATCCTGTTAACCCTTGTTCCTTGGCAATAATATTAGCATTAACCATGATTTTACCAATCATATTAGTGTGATGCTGCTTAAGTTCAAGCATTGATTCAATATGTAATTTAGGAATTACTATAAAATGAATTTGAGCTTTAGGATGGATATCGTGAAATGCAATCATCTCTTCATCTTCATAGATTATTTTTGCTGGAAGTGTTTTTGCAATAATTTGGCAAAAAATACAATCTGTCATTATTGGTTCTCCATAGGTGTTATAATTACGCCAATAGTGATTATAAATCAAATTTTGTGTGTTATGTAAGTAAAAATTATTCCATGTTAAAATATTTTGGTTGCCCAGAATCAGTTTAGGTTCTTAGCGACAGTATCTAAATGTCGTAGATACTAATCTATAAATATAGAAAATATAGTTTAATATATGTAGTAAATTGCTAAAGGTAATGTTATGCTTAAAAAAATGTATCAGCTTAAACTTAAAATTATTGTAATAATGTTATTCTCTTTAGTGCTGCTGCAATTAATAACCGCTTATTTCTTTGGCTATACTACCGAGAGGCAAATGAATGCTCAGTTTCAGCGCATGACTTCTTCACCATTTATTGAAGTAAGGCATCGTCAATATCATAGAGGTATTTTTAGTTCTGATTTAACTGCTGAGATCTCATTAAATAGTCGGGTATTATCTACAGTTTTAAATATATTACCCCAAAATTATAATGAGTCATTAGTTAGTAATATTAACAAAAATTATTCTATTCGGTATACTACACATATTGAGCATGGCATATTTTCTGGAATTCTTAATGGTTATTTTGTACCAACTATTGCTTATGCTAGAACTAGTATAATTTATCCGGATCAGATTGTAAATGTATTAAATAAATTTTTTAATAATCAGCCTCCAGTGGTCGTAGATAATATTATTTATTTGGATAAATCTGGGCGATTTAAAATACATTCACCCAAATTTGATTATGCAGAGGCAGTATCAGGAGTGAAAGTAATATGGGGTGGGCTTGATGCTGTTATTAAATATAACGATGCTTTTGATAGATTTAAAATTAATCTAGGGGTGCCAAATTTTGAATTAATTGCCCCCACTAAAGGGACAATAGTTATAAAAAATTTAACTTATAAATCGGAAGTTGGTGATAGCCCCAATAAAATTAAGGTGGGAAATGCAATATTACAATTAGGGTTAGCAAAAGTTGAATGGAAAGACCATATAAAAATCAACTTTAAAATTGGTGATATTTTGCACATGCTTTCAGGAATTAGTTCTGCTGAATTCTTAAATGGAATTGATGCAATAGACCCGGATAATTTTCTCTTTACCAATGTATCATATCGTTCAAATAGTCAGGATGAAAATAATTTTTTTCAAGCTTCAGGTACGATAAATATTGAATCAATTATAACTAACAATAAAATCTATGGTCCAATGAATATAGATTTGTCGGTAAGTCATGTGGCATCAGCACCGTTTAATCAATTAATAGAAAAATTAATTCAAGTAAATGCTATGAATGAAAGTTCGACGCTGGATCAGGATAAAAATAGGGAATTACTTATTAGTACTTTAAAACAATATTTTATACCAATTCTAGTGGAAAGCCCCGTGCTCAAATTAAATGATTTTTCTTTAGCAATGCCGGATGGGTTGGTAACAATTACGGGTTATGCAACTACTGCTGGTTTTACTCCCGCAGATATGGAGACTCAACAGAAATTTATGCGCAAGCTAGTGTTAGATATGCATTTGAGTGTACCTAAACCAATATTAAGTTATATGTTTGTATTACAAATGCGCTATTTATTAAGCGCTGGCAATGCGCAGATGGATAAGCAAAGTTCTGAAGCTCTAACTAAAGTGGTTAATATTTTATTAGATAATCAGATTAATATTTGGACCAAAAAAGGTTATTTAACTAATAATAATGGACAATTGGGAACTCATATGCATATTGAAAGCGCAAATATATATTTCAATGATAAATCTGGCGACTCATTTGCTGCGGATTGATTGAACTAAATTATAAACCAGTTCTTAGGTAAACAATAGTGGTGAATTATGCTAAAAACTCGTAATGTACTAAAAGTTTCTAATTTTGCGCATCTATTTAAAATTTTAGTTTTGGGGGCAGTGAACGACAATATACTGCGAAATGCATTATTAGTATTATTAACTTTTTCCGGCGTCACAATTTATCATCTTTCCACTGCACAAGCAGTCAATTTAGCAGTGTTTTTATTTCTATTGCCATTTTTCTTATTTTCTTCCTATGCTGGTAAAATTGCGGATAGTTTTTATAAGGTAAAAATTATCCGTATAGTTAAATTATGTGAAATTATTATTATGTTGGGTGCTGCGATAGGGTTTATTTATCACCTGATATGGTTACTTTTTTTATGTATTTTTTTAATGGGTATGCACTCAACTTTTTTTGGACCAATTAAATTTTCTATTGTACCGCAATATTTAAAGCATAATGAATTAGTAATGGCTAATGGTTATATTGAAATGGGCACTTTTGCGGGTATATTAATTGGGCAATCAATTGGCAGCTGGTTTATGGCAAATCAAATGATAATTATTTTAATTAGCATAATGATAGCGGTGAGCTTGATGGGCTATTTATATAGTTTTAAATTAGATATGGTACCTCCCGCGACTTCTAAAGTAAAGTTTTATAAAAATGTCCTCCAAGATATTTGGGCTATGTATAGTGTAGTGGCGAAAGACAGTTTGATTCGGAAAAATCTTCATATGGTATCATGGTTTTGGGGATTTGGAATTATATTTACTACGCAGTTGCCAGTACTCACTCGGGATTACTTTGGTGGTGATGCCCATTTTTTTACAGTATTAATTGGCTTATTTACTATAGGTATTGGCATGGGTTCATTAATTTGTGCTAAGTTGTCCCATACTAAAGCTGTTCCAGGTTATGCAACTTTTGGTGGATGTGCTATGTCAATTGGGTTGTTAGTACTATTACTCACTCATTATCAGACAGTAACAACAACTGCAGATTGGTTAGTTCTTTTAAATTCACTTAATGGGGCAGTAATTTTTATCTTAAGTTTGTTGATTGGAATTGCTGCAGGATTTTATTCGGTTACCTGCTATAATACTTTGCAAATGAATAGTTTAGATGAAATTAGATCACAAGTTATTTCAGCCGTAAATATTTTAAATGCATCATATATGGTTATTGCGTCTATTATCTCATCATTATTATTAATGGTTATGTCACCATGGTGGTTGTTACTAACTGCTGCACTATGTAATTTAGTTTTTGTCATACTTACTTAACATGCTGAGGTATATTAAGTAAGTATTACCAGAAGAAAAATAAAAAGTCTCCCAAAAAAATTGTAGAGACTTTTTACCGACCGCGAATCCGCAATCCAGCTTACCGTAAATATAGGAATATGAATCAAATTATTAAATTATTTTAACGCCGTCTGGATTAATTTTGGAAATATAAATTTCGCTATCTATACCAATTTTAGTGCATGCTATCTGCATTGCCTGGGCAATTGTTTGAGCAACTTCAAGATTTCTACTCAGAGCAAACATAGATGGGCCGGAACCAGAAATGCCGCATCCTAAAGCACCATTAGCTAGGGCGCTTTGTTTAATTTCATGGAATCCGGAAATTAGTCTTTCGCGAACTGGCTCAATAATGCAATCGTGCATTGATCTACTAATTAAATCATAATCACTGGAAATTAATCCGGCAATAAGCCCTGCCACATTGCCCCATTGAGTAATTGCATCGGTTAATTTAACCATGGGGTTTAAAATACTACGGGCGCTTTGAGTGCTAATTTCAATGTTGGGGTGAATAATGCTGCAGCATAAATCAGCAGGCGTGGAAATAGGTATAATGTCTAGAGGAGTGTAACTCCTAATTAAAGTAAAGCCGCCAAAAATTGCTGGGGCTACATTATCTGCATGAGCACTGCCACAGGCAGCTTTTTCTCCTTCCATAGCAAATTCTACTAACTGCTCTTTAGATAGCTGTGTATTAAGAAGGTAATTTAAGGCTACAACTCCAGCGGCGCTACTGGCAGCACTTGAACCAAGTCCACTGCCTAAGGGCATTTTTTTATGTAGAGAAATTTCCACACCTTGGTTACTTTTTAAAAATTTAAGCATGCTTAAAATAGATGCCCCGACAGCATTTTGGGCAGGTTCCAGAGGAAGTCTGCCATTATCTCCTGTAATGCTAAGTATATGTACTCCAGGGGTAGGGCTTAAACTTAAAGTTACTTCATCTCCAGGAGCATCAATTGCAAACCCCAGAATGTCAAAACCGCAAGTTACATTGGCAACTGTTGCTGGAGCGAAAACTTTAATTGTCATATTTTTAACTTTCAAATTTATTCTACATTTATATTGTTTGCAAAATATCCTGGATTATAGCATGCAATATGTATTAAATCAAATAAGAGTATGGTGTAAACTATCGCCTTGATCAATTGAAAGTGGTTAAATTAAATATGGGGAAGGTTCGAATTATTGGTGGGGTTCATCGCTCACGGATTCTCACGTTTAATGATAAAATTGAGGGCTTACGTCCAACTCCTGATCGGGTGCGTGAAACATTATTTAACTGGTTAGGACAAGATTTAACTGAAAAAACCTGCCTCGACCTCTTTGCTGGTAGCGGTATATTGGGGTTTGAGGCTGTTTCAAGAAATGCTACCCATGTAGTGAGTGTTGAAGCTAATAGCATAGCTAACCACGATTTACACCGAAATAAAAAATTATTGCATGCGGCTAATTTAGAGATTATTTATGATAATGCGCTTCATTATATAAAGCGATGTTCCAGAAAATTTGATGTGATCTTCTTAGATCCGCCCTATAATAGTGATTTACTTGGACAAAGTTTGGTTTTACTTAAAGAATATTCATTGTTATCCGATCATGGTATAATCTATGTTGAATATAAGGAATTGCCAGATTTAGCTAATTATATTTTAATGAAGCATAAAAAAGCCGGCATAGTTAATTATATGTTAATTAAGCCAAAGTAGGAGAAAAATGTCCCTAGTTATTACTGAAGAATGTATTAATTGTGATGTATGCGAGCCGGAATGTCCCAATCAGGCGATTTATCAGGGCCTTGAGATTTATGAAATTAATCCTGATTTATGTACCGAATGTGTGGGGCATTATGATGAACCGCAATGCCAAATTGTGTGTCCAGTTGCCTGTATTGAGGTAGATTCCACTAAACCTGAGACCAAACAAATTTTATTTGCAAAATATCAAAAAATATGGAACAAGTAGTCATTCGTGCCGTTGCCGGAGTACTTAAAAAAGATAGCTGGGTATTAATGGCATCACGTCCGGTAGGGAAAAGTCATGCTGGGAGTTGGGAGTTTCCAGGCGGTAAACTAGAGAATGGGGAAACAGCAATAACTGCACTCATTCGTGAGTTACACGAAGAAATTGGAGTAATAGTTGATGCCAGGCATTGCAATTATCTCACCTTTATTCAGCAAGATTATTCACACACTAAAGTGGAATTAGATGTGGTTGTAGTTAGCCACTGGACTGGAGAAATAGTTGCCGTTGAGAATCAAGAATTATCATGGCAGGATTTAACTAAGCCGTGCATGATTTCTCCATTATTGCCCACTACTAAAAAAATTTTAAATTTATTAGCGAGCTCCAAGTTGTACTAAAAAATCTACTCTTCAAGCCCATGAGTGAGTATACTATAATGTGTTAATCTGGAAGGGAATAAATGAAGCAATACCATGATTTATTAAAGCATGTTTTAGCCCATGGGGTTAAAAAATCTGATCGCACTGGGGTGGGGACAATTTCCACCTTTGGTTACCAGATGCGATTTAATTTACAAAAAGGATTTCCTTTAGTGACCACTAAGAAAGTCCATTTAAAGTCAATTATTTATGAATTACTGTGGTTTTTAGCGGGCAATACTAATGTTAAATATTTAAATGATAATGGAGTAACCATCTGGAATGAATGGGCAGATTCACATGGGGATTTAGGCCCTATTTATGGTGCGCAGTGGCGCAGCTGGACTAATGCAGCCGGGGAAGTTATTGATCAACTTAGTGAAATAATTAGTCAAATTAAAACTAATCCAGATTCCAGACGCTTAATTATATCGGCATGGAATGTGGGCGAATTGTCTAAAATGGCATTGTTACCCTGCCATACATTATTTCAATTTTATGTGGCAGATGGCAAATTATCCTGCCAATTGTACCAACGTTCAGGCGATGTATTTTTGGGTGTGCCATTTAATATTGCAAGTTATGCATTATTGACGCAAATGGTAGCGCATGTATGTAATTTAGAGTTGGGAGATTTTGTCCATACATTTGGGGATGTGCATATTTACAATAATCATTTAGAACAGGTTGAACTACAATTATCGAGGAAGCCTAAGAGTCTACCACTTATGCAATTTAACCGCAAGATAGATAATATTTTTGATTTTAAATATGAAGATTTTAATTTAATTAATTATGAACCATACCCAGCAATTAAAGCTATGGTTGCAGTTTAGGATATGTTTATAATTTTTATATGCAAAATCTTTATAATGATTTAAAAGAGTTGTTATTCCAGCATGAGCGATACACGATTGAGGGTAAACTCAATAAACCTAAAATTGAGGATGATGGATTAAATTTAGATAGTGGTTTAATTAAACTTATATTGCAAAATGCTAAACTTAAAAAACATTTTTTCCACGACGTTGATGGAGTAATGGTGTTTGATAAAGTTAAGTTTCAAAGATTCATCAACAACAAACAATTTTTACCTGACTGTTATACAGAGTTTAAAAATAAGGTTGGGTTGACAGTTAATAGTAAATTTTTAACTGAATCTAAAGAAGTGGTTTTAGATTTTCCTTATAAAGATTGTGTATTGCAAGGATGTCAAGATCATAGTGATGCTAAACGTGACGAAGTCTTTTTTAATGAAACATTAGCTCCTGATGATATTGATATGTTATTAGAACCTAAAGTACTAACTGGTTTCAAAAAATATGATGCCAGCGGACTTGGTGAAGTAACAGATATAACTATGCAAGATAATTTAATTATCAAAGGCAATAATTTATTGGCGCTGCATAGCCTCAAGCGAATATATCTTAATAAAGTGAAGCTAATTTACATTGACCCTCCATACAACACAGGCAATGATAGTTTTAAGTATAATGATAAATTTAATCATTCTACATGGCTTACATTTATGAAAAATAGGTTAGAAATTGCCAGAGAACTTTTGCGTGATGATGGAGTCATATTTATACAATGTGATGATAATGAGCAAGCATACTTAAAGGTTTTATTAGATCAAATATTTAATGTTGATAATTATATATGTACAATACATATGCAAGTTAGACATGCTGAAAAAACGTTATCAGAAGATAGCTCTTTTCAGAAGGTTATAGAGCAATGTTTTATTTATTCGAAAAATACATTACTGTTTAAACCAAACAGAAAAGCAGAAACTTATTCTATTGACAAATTTGAATGGCAAATATCAGAATGTGGATTGGGTAAAGAATTTCAAATTGCTGGCAAGACAGTGAAAGTGTTTTTGCCCAATGAATATACGATTAAGAAGATTTTACCTGATGTTAATGGATTGAAAGAAACCTGGGCTGCTGGATCTTTAGCAAGACAGAAAGGAAGCTCCGGAGAGTTTTTTGAAACGCATTTATCGGCTAGAAAAGCAATTGATGGCATCGGCTGTTTATATAAGGTATATGGTATTGGGGAAGACGGATTGGGATACAGGTATTTTACTGGAGCTAAAAAAGAGAAAACATCCAAAGGCAAATTTTATTCGGGTATTCCTTTAAATACTTTAGAATTATTTAAACAAAACAAAGCATTCAAATATAAGCCCATTGTTAATTTTCATGATTTTTCTGCCGAATTCGGAAATTGCAAACATGAAGGTGGGGTTGAGTTAAATGGTGGCAAAAAACCAGAGGTGTTATTACAATATATTATAGATATGGCGACTAGTGAAGGAGATATTATTCTAGATTATCATCTTGGCTCTGGCACAACGGCTGCAGTTGCCCATAAAATGGGACGGCGGTATATTGGAATAGAGCAAATGGATTATATTGATAGTTTAGTAATTACACGCCTTAAAAATGTTATTGGTGCAAATAAAGATAATGCACATCAACTAATTGCTGAGGATAGTTACCAAGATTATGACACCTCTGGTATAAGTAAAGCTGTAAATTGGTGTGGTGGTGGCAGCTTTATTTATTGTGAACTGATGCAAAATAATCAAATTTGGGTGAATAAAATAAATTATATTGAAGAATCAAAGCAATTAATTCAATTATGGGAATTTATGCAAGATAAGGCGCAATTGAGTTATAAAGTAAATATTAGTAAAATAAATGCCAATATCAATAAGTTTGAGTGCTTAAGTTTTGAAGAGCAAAAACGATTCCTGATAGAAGTTCTGGATAAAAACCAGTTATACGTTAATTATACTGAAATTGACGATATTGCCTATTTGGTGTCGGATAAAGATAGGCAACTTAATCATAAATTTTATTCTATGAAATAGGCAGCATTATGGCTGATATTAAATTTGAACTACTGCAGTATTATGATGCCCAATCTCGGAGTAATAAACTGCCTAAACAAATTAAAGATGTAATTAAGGATAATCTCAATCCTAAGTTTAGTATTCGGGATTATCAAAAAGAAGCCTTTATTCGCTTGGAAGAATACATAGAGCATGATAATGAAAAGCAGCAACCTATACATTTATTGCTACAAATGGCAACTGGTAGTGGTAAAACTCTTATTATGGCTGGGAGCATATTGTACTTATACCAACGTGGCTACCGTAATTTTATATTTCTTGTTAATAGTACCAATGTGTTGGAAAAAACACGAAATAACTTCTTAAATACTGGGTCGGGAAAATATTTATTTAAGCAAGGGGTAGTGGTAGCTAATAAACAAGTTAGTATTTGTGAATGCGACACTTTTGATGGACTAAATAATGATGACATTAGTATTTGCTTTACCACAATTCAAGGATTACATACGCGGTTAAATTGTCCAGCTGAAAATTCACTTACTTATGAAGACTTTGAGAATAAAAAAATAGTCCTATTATCTGATGAGGCTCACCATTTAAATGTTGCTACTGGGCGTGCGCAACAATCTTTCCTAGATGAAGAAAATAACTGGGAAGCAACGGTTATGAAGGTGCTAAATGCTAACTTAGATAATGTTATGTTAGAATTTACTGCAACTGCAAAATTAGCGCATAGCAGTATTGCTAATAAATATGCTCACCGGTTTATTTATGATTATTCGCTAAAGAACTTCTATCTTGATCAATACTCTAAAGATGTGCAAATTTTACAGTCAACACTACCAGTTGTGGAACGCGCGCTGTTAGCTTGTATACTTTCTCAGTACCGGCTGCATGTTTTCGCCGATTTTAAAATTAATATAAAACCTGTAATTATGTTTAAAGCTAATCAAGCTAACCGCACAGCAAAAACAGATGATGCAAAGGCGGTTATTTCAAGTGAATTTAAAGATATATTCTTAAATAAAATTGCGAGTATTAATGGGCAGGAATTGATTAAATTATCTAATACTGCTACTCAAGGCGTATTAGCCAAAGCATTTGCATATTTTAGGACTAAAGATGCGACTCTTGATAATTTGGCTTTGCAGTTAAAGGAAGCTTTTGAACATAAAAAATGTCTCTTGGTAGACAGTAGCGCTACTGTTGACAAAAAAGAAAATCAATTGTGGTTAAATTCTTTAGAAAATCCAGAGAATCCAATTCGTGCCGTATTTGCGGTGGATGCTCTAAATGAAGGATGGGATGTATTGAATTTATTTGATATAGTTCGCTTATATAATACTTGTAATGTGTTAGCAAATAAGCCAGGAAGAGCTACAGTGCGTGAGGCACAATTAATTGGTCGTGGAGCTAGGTATTGCCCATTTAAAATAGATGAAGATTTGGAAAGCGATCGGCGTAAATTTGATAAGGATTTAGAACATCCACTGCGTGTATGTGAGGAATTATATTATCATAGCGAACAAAATTCGCGTTATATTCAGGAGCTAAATATGGCTTTAAAAGATATGGGAATTTCCACTAAAGACACTAAAGATAATAAGATCACTTATGAGTTGAAATTAAAAGATAACTTTAAAAATCACGACTTCTACAAATACTCTTCAATAGTTACTAATCAACGCAAACATACTAATAATCTTGTACAAAACGGTATCGATAATGGGACAAGAAGCAAAATTTATCAGGTAACATTACCTTTAAATCTAATTAATCAGACTAATTTACTGCATGATTTTGATTTAACTCAGCAACACTTGAGTAATACTTTAGTCACTAAACCTATTTTAATTAAAGCTATTGATCGTAAAATTGTAAGAAAAGCTATAGCTAAAAATTCATTTTATCGCTTTGATCGCCTAAAAAATGAATATTTACCAGGTTTAACTGGAATAGATGAATTTATATCCTCAGGTAATTATTTAGCCGATATAGCTATTTATGTTAAAAGTTATGAAGACTTGGATATCTCCGGTTTAGATCCGGAACTGACGTTATTTATAGTAAGCGATTTTTTGCTGCAATTACAAAAGCAAAGTTTGTGTTATGTATTGAGAGGGGAATATAAATAAGTGGTAATTAAAACTGAAGATTTAGCGGTGCTCTCAGCTCCTGAACGTCTGATTACGGCTAATAAAATTATCAATGACGAGGTGGTGGAGAGGGCCTTACGTCCCCAAGCTTTGGCTGAATATATTGGGCAATTTAAAGTTAAAGAACAATTAGAAATTTTTATTCAAGCCAGTTTAAATCGAGGTGAGGCATTAGACCATGTGCTGCTTTTTGGACCACCTGGGCTTGGTAAAACTACTTTGGCCAATATAATTGCTAAAGAGATGGGGGTTAATTTACGACATACTTCCGGTCCGGTTTTAGAAAAAGCGGGTGACTTAGCTGCGCTATTGACTAATTTGGAAGATAAAGACGTATTGTTTATTGATGAGATTCATCGGTTATCGCCTGTGGTTGAAGAAATACTCTATCCAGCGCTGGAAGATTTTCAGTTAGATATCATGATTGGCGAAGGTCCATCAGCACGAAGTATTAAAATTGATTTGCCGCAGTTTACCTTAGTGGGTGCCACCACTCGTGCTGGTATGCTGACTAACCCGCTGCGGGATCGCTTTGGAATTATTTCACGGTTGGAGTTTTACTCAATTGAAGAATTAACACAGGTGGTTAAACGTTCATCTAATTTATTAAATTTAACTATTGATCATCACGGTGCGCTAGAAATTGCCCGGCGGGCACGCGGTACGCCACGAATTGCTAATCGTTTATTACGCAGGGTGCGCGATTATGCCGAGGTAAAACATGATGGGTTCATCGATGTGCGAATTGCTGATTTAGCGCTAAATATGCTGGATGTGGATAAAATTGGCTTAGATGTTATGGATAAAAAATTATTGGATGCAATTATTAATAAATTTGGCGGGGGTCCGGTGGGGTTAGATACGCTAGCGGCAACTATTGGAGAAGCAGCAGATACTATTGAAGATGTAATTGAGCCATATTTAATGCAAACTGGTTTATTACACCGTACTAATCGCGGGCGCATGGTAACTGATTATGCCTATTCTCATTTTGGATTGTCACTTAAAAATAAGTAAAGCTCAAATTTAGCCGAAATTATAGCTGGTTTAGTAGTGGTGGTATGGTGATTTATTACTTAAATGATAAATTTATTTCGGAAAATATGGGTAGTATTAATATATCAGATCGGGGTTTTTTGCTTGGAGATGGTGTATTTACTACCTTAAAAGTAGCCAGTGGAAAATTGATTCATTTTGATGAGCATATTAATCGGCTAAAGAGTAATGCGCAACTGATAAAGATCAATATACAATTAAATGGTTCCGAAATTGAGGATATTTGTCAGCGATTAATTAAATATAATGATTTTACTAATCAAAATGCTATTATTAGAATTACTATTACCCGAGGAATTAGCCCGCGTGGTATAAATATTCCACCACAAGAATTACAATCGCCGACAATATTAATTTGCGCAATGCCATTTTATGATAATTCGAATGTGTTTTTGAAAATCTGTAGTACTTCTATTATAAGAAATGAAAAGTCAATTTTAACGAGAATAAAATCCTTAAACTATTTAGAACCAATATTGGCACGTGATGAGGCTATATCTAAGGGTTATGATGATGGGCTAATGTTTAACACTTTAGGCAATATAACCGAAAGTTCAGTATCCAATATTTTTTTCTTAACGCTAAATCAGGAAATAATTACGCCCCCCATTAGAGATGGGGTTTTACCCGGAATAGTTAGACAAGCTGTTATTACTATTTGTGAGAAACTCAATATAAAGTGTCTAGAAAAATCAGTCACAT
The DNA here is from genome assembly GCA_018061465.1 of Burkholderiales bacterium. Lineage (GTDB taxonomy): Bacteria > Pseudomonadota > Gammaproteobacteria > Burkholderiales > UBA11063 > Aquella. The sequence continues at coordinate 4,760 of JAGOUD010000021.1, read as the reverse complement.
TAGCCAATATGAAAACTTATCGTGCTGGATTTTTAACCAATTGCCTATGGGGAATTAAACTAATTAGTATACTGGATGATATAATGTTATCTCAATCTGAACCTATAGTACAATTGATTATTGATGAATATACTCATCGTCTTTGAATCCTGGACGTTGTCGAACTTTATAAAAAGCTCTTTATGTACTTTACGTACACTTGGGACGCGTCCCCGTCGCCTTTTATTGCAGTTCTCCTAGCCCAGAATCCAAATACTTTGAGTATTAACATTTAGTCCAGATTTCAATTGCGAACAGTATATTTTAAAGAAAGTAGACAGCTATGTATGCAACAACTGTATATAATTGGGCAGTAATTGGCTAGGGGATATAGCTGGCGCGCGCATTAAAAAATTATTTATGCATGTGGTTGTATTGTTATGATATAATCGCGGTTCTTCTCATGTTAAGTGAGCGGTGTAGTAAGTTGGTCAATTGTAATCAGCGCTTAGAGCCTACAGGTTTTAGGTTAATAAATATAGAAAGAAATAATTATGAGTCTTGGTCTATTGGGTCAAAAACTTGGTATGACTCGTGTCTTTGATGATGATGGTAGCTCAATTCCAGTTACCGTAGTCGCAGTTGGAGGCAATCGAATTGTGCAAGTTAAGACTGTGGAAACTGACGGCTATAATGCCGTACAACTAGCGTTTGGCACTAGACGTGCTTCGCGGGTTAATAAAGCTATCAAAGGGCATTATGCAAAAGCAGGTGTTGAAGCTGGTAGTGTTTTAGGTGAATTTAGGTTGAATTCTGATGAGCTAAGTGGTTTATCAGTTGGGAGTGTGGTTGAAGTTAGCAATTTTACTGTTGGACAGTTGGTTGATGTAACTGGCACTTCTAAAGGAAAAGGTTTTTCAGGCGTAATCAAACGCCATAATTTTAGCTCTAATCGAGCATCTCATGGTAACTCTCGTTCGCATAATACTCCAGGTTCTATCGGTCAAAGGCAAGATCCAGGCCGTGTATTTCCGGGTAAAAAAATGGCAGGGCAGTTGGGAAATATACAGGTTACCATACAAAATCTCGAAGTAGTTCGGGTGGATGTAGAGCGTGGCTTATTATTAATTAAAGGGGCAATACCCGGGAGTGTATCAGGGAATGTTGTTGTACGCCGTAGCGTTAAGGCAGGTGCATAATGGAATTTAAAGTTATTAATACAGCTGGAATGGATGCTGGTACTGTTGCACTTGATGAGGGAATTTTTGGGCGTACATATAATGAAGCGTTAATTCATCAAGTGGTTACGGCTTTTTTAGCTAATGCCAGATGTGGAACTCGTGCGCAAAAGACGCGTTCTGAAGTTAATCGTTCTACGCGTAAGCCGTTTAAACAAAAAGGAACGGGTCGGGCCCGCGCCGGTATGACTAATTCGCCATTATGGCGTGGTGGTGGACGGATTTTCCCTAACCGCCCTGATGAGAATTTTAGCCAAAAGATTAATCGGAAGATGTATCGGGCAGCAGTTTCATCAATTATGTCGCAATTAATTCGTGATGAACGGTTAATTATTGCAGATAAAATTGCAATTGATGCGCCAAAGACAAAGAATTTTGTGCAGTTATTAAAAAATATGTCATTAAATGAAGGTAAAGTTTTGGTTGTGGTAGATGAATTATCAGATGATTTATTTCTTGCTTCGAGAAACTTGCATAATGTATTAGTTTTAGAAACTTATCAGGTTGATCCATACAATTTATTACGTTGTGACAAAATTGTGTTTACCACTAAAGCGATTGAGCAATTCCAAGAGGGGCAGTTAGCATGAATAAAATAGATTTATATAATGTGTTAATTGAGCCGCTTATTACTGAAAAATCTAATAATGTGGCAGAAAAACACGAGCAGGTAGTATTTAAGGTATTAAAACGTGCAACTAAAACTGAAATAAAAAATGCATTTGAATTAGCATTTAATGCTCGGGTTGATAAAGTCTCTGTGTTAAATGTAAAAGGCAAAGCTAAGAGATTTGGAAAGTTTAATGGTAAAAGATCGGATTGGAAGAAGGCATATATTTGCTTGACACCTGGTCAGAAATTTGATTTAGCTTCGTATCAGAAGTAGGGGGTCCAACACATGGCAACTAGAAAATTAAAACCAACAACGCCGGGTCAACGTGGTGTAGTAAAGGTTATTTCCCCAGAATTATATAAGGGTGAACCACATGCTCCATTATTGACTAAACAAAAGCGTGGTTCTGGTAGGAATCATCACGGACGAATTACTGTTCGGCATAAAGGTGGTGGACATAAACAGCATTATCGCATTATCGATTGGAAGCGCAATAAACCAGGTGTGATTGCGAATGTGGAAAGAATTGAGTATGATCCAAACCGTACTGCCCATATTGCATTATTGTTTTATGTTGATGGAGAAAAAACTTATATTATTGCTCCAAAGGGAATAACTGCTGGTATGCAGGTAGTGTCTGGTAGTGAGGCTGCAATTAAGATTGGCAATACCTTACCGCTTAGAAATATCCCGGTTGGTACTACTATTCATTGCATTGAAATGAGTCCAGGCAAGGGGGCGCAATTAGCGCGTTCAGCTGGGAGTTCTGCTCAATTATTAGGACGTGACGGCATTTACGCTCAATTACGCCTACGTTCAGGGGAAATTAGGAAAGTTCATATTGATTGTAAGGCGACGATTGGTGAAGTGGGTAATGATGATCATAGCTTACGTCAATATGGTAAGGCTGGAGCTAAAAGATGGCTTGGTATTCGTCCAACAGTGCGTGGAGTTGCCATGAATCCTGTTGATCATCCGCATGGGGGTGGTGAGGGTAGAACTGCTGCTGGTCGTCATCCAGTTTCACCGTGGGGCTTACATACTAAGGGTAAGAAAACCCGAAGCAGTAAGCGTACCGATCATTTAATTATTCGTGATCGTCGTAGAAAATAGTAGTTGAGGAAAAATAGAAATGGCTCGTTCATTAAAAAAAGGTCCTTTTATTGATCATCATTTAATCAATAAAGTATTGGTGGCAATAGAAAAAAGTGATAAACGTCCAATTAAAACTTGGTCACGTCGTTCAACGATAATTCCCGATATGATCGGGTTGACTATTGCAGTGCATAATGGTAGGGCTCATGTACCCGTGTATATCTCAGATAACATGGTGGGGCATAAGCTAGGTGAGTTTGCTTTGACGCGTACGTTCAAAGGGCATCTTGCTGACAAAAAAGCTAAGAAGTAAAGGGGTAAGGAATGAATGTATCTGCTCATGCAAATTCTATTCGGGTATCGGCACAAAAATGCCGGCTTGTCGCTGATTTGATTCGGGGCTTAAATGTATCGAATGCTCTCGATATATTACAATTTAGTCCAAAGAAATCAGCAGGAATTATTAAAAAAACATTAGAATCAGCAATTGCGAATGCAGAGCATAATGAAGCTGCTGATATTGATGCGTTAATGGTTAAAGAAATTTATGTTGATAAGGGTCCAAGTTTGAAACGTTTTACTGCACGGGCAAAAGGTCGTGGTAATAAAATTGAAAAACAAACTTGTCATATTAATGTTGTTGTAGGTTACTAAGGGAATAAGCATGGGACACAAAATAGACCCTCGGGGTTTTAGGTTAGCGGTAACCAAAGATTGGTCTTCACGTTGGTTTGCACATAATAAAGATTTTGCAAATATTTTACATGAAGATATTAAAATTCGTGCTTATTTAACCAAAAAATTTGGTCGTAGAGCATCGATTGGGCGTATTTTAATTGAGCGTCCGGCTAAAAGTGTTAAGGTTACTTTATTTACTGCTCGACCTGGAGTTATTATTGGTAAAAAGGGTGAGGGTATTGAGCAAATTAAGGCTGAGTTGCAAAAAACAACTACAGTTCCACTGCATTTAAATGTGGAGGAAATTAGAAAGCCTGAAATGAATGCTCAGATTGTTGCTGATCAAGTAGCGGTGCAAATTGAAAAGCGGGTAGCTTTTCGGCGTGCAATGAAGCGAGCAATGCAAACTTCAATGAAAATGGGCGCGGTTGGAATTAAAATCATGACGTCTGGACGTTTAAACGGTGTAGATATTGCCAGAAGTGAATGGTATCGTGAAGGTCGTGTTCCCTTACATACGTTAAGAGCTAATGTTGATTATGCAACTAGTGAAGCCTTAACTACATATGGTATTATTGGCATTAAAGTTTGGATTTATAAAGGTGATATTAATTTATCTAAAAATAAATTTGTGAAACAAATGGGTGAAGATGATGAAGATGATAAGCGCCGTAAGCGCAAGAGGGCTACGGATAAAGTAGCGCCCAAAAGATCATCAGCACCGAGAAAAAGAAAGGTAGGTACTGAAGATGTTGCAGCCGAATAGATTAAAACACCGTAAGGTGCAAAAGGGTAGAAATACTGGGATTGCAACGCGTGGTAATAAAGTTAATTTTGGTGAGTTTGGGCTTAAGGCGGTTGAACGTGGTCGTTTAACTTCGCGCCAGATTGAATCAGCACGACGGGCAATGACTCGGCATATTAAACGTGGAGGCCGAATTTGGATTCGGATATTTCCGGATAAGCCAATTTCAAAGAAACCTGCTGAGGTGCGTATGGGAGGCGGAAAAGGTTCTCCAGAATATTTTGTGGCAGAAATACAGCCGGGTAAGGTTTTGTATGAGATGGACGGTGTTGGTGAAGAATTAGCTCGCGAAGCGTTTCGCTTAGCTAGTGCTAAATTGCCATTAAAAACAGTTTTTGTTGTAAGACAGGTG
>JAGOUD010000020.1 GCA_018061465.1 Burkholderiales bacterium | reverse complement strand
CCCTCGGACATTTTCACTAAGTCACCTAAATAATTAATATCTAAATGCTTAAGACAATTAGCGCTTCTTACAGTTAATTCTAAATTATCTACTAACTCTAAAATCATTGGATCAACTTCTGGCTCTTCTTTAACTTTAGATAATTTATGTGTTACAGTCTCCACTTCCGGCATATGCTCTAAACCTGCAAAGACTAACAATTGCTCAATTAATAATTTAGACGCAATTCGTACCGCATCTTCAGGAGTCATTACACCATTAGTTTCAACTTCCAAAATTAATTTATCTAAATCAGTTTTTTTCTCTACCCGAGCATTTTCTACATTAAACATTACTCGAGTTACCGGAGAAAAACCAGCATCCAGATTAATCCATCCACTAGCAACCGTTTCTTCTTCCTGATCAGTCCAACTAGATGCACGATAGCCAATCCCAGTTTCAACAACCATTTCCAAATCAAACGTAACCTCTTTAGTAAGAGTACAAATTATATGCTCTGGATTAAGAATCTCAACATCATGACTTAATTCAATATCCGATGCAGTAATTACTGCAGGACCATCTTTTCTTAACCTTAAACTAACACTATTGCGATTATATAGTTTAAAAATTAGCCCTTTAAGATTAAGTAAAATATCTACAACATCTTCACTAACTCCATCAATAACTGCATATTCATGAGCAACACCCACAAATTTTACTCTAGTAACTGCAGCACCAATCATTGAAGATAGAAGAACTCTGCGTAAAGCATTACCCAAAGTATGCCCATACCCGCGCTCAAATGGTTCCATGACTATTTTGCAGCTATTTCCCTCTCCCTCTATTGGCATAATGCTAATGGATTTAGGCTTTAATAACTGATTTTCCACCTCTAAGGCTTGCATATATGATTATTCCTTTGCTTATAAACATTATTTAGAGTAGAATTCAACAACCAACTGTTCATTCATGTCACTAGACAATTCGCCTCGTTCTGGCAACAGTTTAAACATTCCTTCCATTTTTTTGATATTAACATCAACCCATGATGGAAAACCACTTTGCTCACTCAGTGATAATGACTCCTGAATTCTCACTTGCTTCTGCGATTTTTCGACAATAGACACTATATCGCCTGGCTTTACCAAGTACGATGGAATATTAACTTTTCTACCATTAACTTGGATTGCTTTATGAGATACTAATTGACGCGCTTCAGCACGAGTTGAACCAAATCCCATCCGATAAACAACATTATCTAACCGCGACTCCAATAATTTTAATAAATTCTCACCAGTCGAACCTGTTTTACGCACGGCTTCAGCAAAATATTTTCTAAATTGCCGCTCTAAAATACCATATATTCGACGAATTTTTTGCTTTTCACGTAATTGAATACCATAATCAGATACTTTACCACCGCCAGACTTAGAACCATGCTGCCCTGGAACTGAAGCTAAATTACACTTAGCATCAACACCACGTCTACTACTGATTAAAGATAAATCTAACTTTTCACGACGCATTAATTTGCATCTTGGACCCGTATATCTTGCCATTAATTTTTCCCTCCCTATACTCTACGTCTTTTTGGTGGACGACAACCATTATGTGCAAGAGGTGTAACATCAGAAATGCTCAATATCTTAATACCCAGTGCATTTAAAGCACGAATAGAAGATTCTCTACCAGGACCAGGGCCCTGTACTCTAACATATACTGTTTTTAGCCCGCATTCTTGAGCAACTTTGCCTGCCTTCTCAGCAGCAACCTGTGCTGCAAATGGAGTACTTTTACGTGACCCCTTAAAGCCGGCACCACCAGAACTAGCCCAAGATAGCGCGTTCCCCTGCAAATCTGTTATAGTTATAATAGTATTATTGAAGGAGGCATGAATATGTGCAACCCCCTCCGATATTACCTTCTTGATTTTTTTACGTACTCGATTAGCTGAGTTTGCTTTTGTAGCCATACATTTATTCCCTCATATTAGCTTATTTTTTCTTACCCGCAATAGCCTTTCTAGGACCCTTCCTAGTACGTGCGTTAGTTTTAGTACGCTGCCCCCGCACTGGCAACCCCTTTAAATGACGCCCACCACGATAGCATTTTAGATCTACCAAACGCTTGATATTCATTGATACTTCGCGTCGTAAATCACCTTCTATAGTAAAAGTAGAAACCTGATTACGTACTACTTCCATCCTGTCATGCTCTAAATCCTTAACTTTAGTCTGCGGATCAATTTTCGCTGTACTACAAATTAATTTAGCTCGAGAAGGACCAATACCATAAATATGTTGTAACCCAATTACTACATGGGCATTATCCGGAATATTAACACCCGCAATACGTGCCATACTATACCTCACAAAAATACTATTATAACTTAACCCAATATTATACTACAAAACAACTAAAAACGGTTTAATTTATAAACCAATTTATCCCTGTCTTTGCTTATGCCGCGCTTCTTTACAGATTACCCGCACCACGCCATGACGACGAATAATTTTACAATTACGACATATTTTTTTCACTGAAGGCTGAACTCTCATTTATAAACCTCATAAAATTATCTTAAAATTAGCTACTTTGCACGAAATACTATCCTAGCCTTATTCAAATCATAAGGCGTCATTTCCACCGTAACCTTATCACCTGGTAAAATACGAATATAATTCATGCGCATTTTACCTGAAATATGACACAATACCACATGCCCATTTTCTAATTTAACGCGAAACATTGTATTTGGCAAAGCCTCAACAACCTCTCCCTCAAACTGTATCACATCATCTTTTGCCATATTTACAGAAACACCTAAAAACTTTTTAAATTTGCTTTTTTAAGCAAACTTTGATACTGAACCGACATTATTTGTGATTGAATCTGTGTCATTAAATCCATCGTAACCACCACCACAATCAATAACGACGTACCACCAAAATAAAATGGCACATGCCATTTTAAAATCAATACTTCTGGCAATAAACATATAAGAGTAATATAAACAGCACCCGATAAAGTTAAACGTAAAATTACTTTTTCGATATACTTTGCCGTATTTTCTCCGGGACGTATCCCAGGAATAAATGCTCCACTCTTTTTTAAATTATCCGCAGTATCTTTCGGATTAAATACTAAGGCCGTATAAAAAAAGCAGAAGAATACAATTGCTGCAGCATAAAATATCACATATACGGGCTGCCCTGGATGCAATGAATCAGCTATTTTAGATAAAAAATCAAATTTACCATGCCCAAGCCAACCAAAAACTGTTGCCGGAAATAAAATAATACTTGAAGCAAAAATTGGTGGAATAACTCCCGATAAGTTAATTTTTAATGGTAAATGCGTACTTTGCCCTTGCATAATTTTATTCCCAACCTGACGTTTAGCATAATTTACCGGAATTTTACGCTGCGCCCGTTCTACAAAAACAACTACATAAGTAATCGCAATCACTAATAAAAATACTACAATTGCAGTAAATATAGACATTGATCCATTAGATGCCAACGATAAAGTTTTGCCGATACTCCCTGGAATACCAGAAATAATACCAGTTGTAATAATCATTGAAGCACCATTACCAATACCTCGTTCTGTAATTTGTTCGCCCAGCCACATTAAAAACATAGTACCAGCAACCAAACAAAATATAGCAGTTATAAAAAACTGTAACTGAGAAGTTAAAACTAAACCAGGCTGTTTATATAACATAGCCGCCACACCAAAACTTTGAATAGCTGCCAATATAACCGTAGCATAACGGGTATATTGAGTAATCTTCCTTTTGCCAGATTCGCCCTCTTTTTTTAGCTGAATTAAATATGGAAAAACCTCTGATGACAACTGCAAAATAATAGAAGCTGAAATATAAGGCATAATACCTAAAGCAAAAACTGTAAATCTAGACAACGCACCACCAGAAAACATGTTCACCATGTCTAAAAGACCTGCTTGACTAGATTTAAACAACTTAGCCAACTGTACCGGATCAATACCCGGTACTGGAATATGCGCTCCAATTCTAAATACAATGAGAGCACCAATTAAAAACAAAATACGTTTTTTTAATTCTCCAAACTTATTTGCTTTAGCTACCATTTATCCCTCTTCCATCTTTTATAAGCAATCAACGCTCTAACTTCTGTCTTCTACGTTACCGCCCGAAGCTAAAATTGCTGCCCTTGCTGATCTAGTAACCACAACACCACAAACTTTAACCGACTTTTCTATCTTTCCAGTGTTAATGATGCGAATTTTATTAGCATGTCTTGAAATTAAACCATGCGCAATTAAAGTTAGTCGATTTACTTCATCCATATTGCAAGCATTTATATCACCAAGTCTTACTTGCGCACTAACATTCATTGAATTAAATCCACGCTTTGGCAAACGCCTTTGCAATGGCATTTGACCACCCTCAAAACCTACTTTATGAAACCCACCAGCACGGCTTTTTTGCCCTTTATGCCCACGAGTACATGTCTTGCCCAATCCAGAACCTATTCCACGCCCCACACGCTTGGACGCATGTTTAGCACCTTCTTCTGGTTTAATTGTATTTAAAAACATCTCAACCCTCACATTTAAGTAAATATGAAATTCGGTTTATCATTCCCCGATTTTCTACACTATCTAAAACTTCTACCGTTTGGCGAATTTTACTCAACCCCAAACCACTAGCACAGGCTTTATGCGCAGCCAATCTTCCAATTAGACTTTTAATCAAAGTAATTTTGATCATTTTACCATTCTTTTTTTCTGAAGCAACCTTTGCATCTTTAACCATTTCAGTTATCACGCTGCACCTCCGAGAATTTCTTCTACTCTTTTACCACGTTTAGCTGCAATTTCAGCTGGTGTATAAACAGCTAGCAAAGCTTTCAAGGTTGCCCGAACCACATTATACGGATTAGTAGAACCATGCACTTTAGCTGTAATATTTCTAACTCCAACCGCTTCAAATACTGCACGCATTGCCCCACCAGCAATAATTCCAGTACCATCTTTAGCCGGTTGTAAATAAACTGTAGTGGCGCCATGACGTGCAGTTACTGTGTGATGAACAGTACCACTTTTTAAAGATACCTTAATCATGTTTTTACGAGCTTCTTTAACTGCTTTTTGTACAGCAACCGGCACTTCTTTTGATTTTGCCCGCCCCATACCAATACCACCATCACCATCACCAACCACAGTCAATGCAGCAAACCCCATAATTCGACCACCCTTAACCACTTTAGTAACGCGGTTAACGCTAATCATTTTCTCAATAAATTGATCCTTAATTTGATCTTTAACTTCAGACATACATTAACTCCAACTAGAATACCAGTCCATTTTCACGCGCGCTCTCAGCCAATGCCTTAACTCTACCATGAAAATGAAATCCCGACCTGTCAAATGCAACCGTTGTAACACCTACAGCTTTAGCTTTTTGAGCAATTTGCTTACCAACTATCTTAGCAGCTTCCACATTACCCCCATTATCAACTTGAATATCTTTCATCATAGTTGAAGCATGAGCTAACACTTTATTACCAGTTTCATCAATTACTTGAGCATAAATATGACTGTTTGATTTATACACAACCAACCGTTTAACACCAAGTTCAGCAATTTTTAACCGAGTTTTTCTTGCTCTGCGTAATCTCGCTTCTTTATTATTCATATTAATAAACCCTCTTATTTCTTCTTAGCTTCTTTTAAACTAACTTGTTCATCAAAATAACGAACGCCCTTACCCTTATATGGTTCAACTGGCCTAAATGCACGAATATTAGCCGCAACCTGACCAACTAATTGCTTATCAATACCTTTTATCAAAATTTCAGTTTGAGTAGGTGTCTCAAGCTTAATTCCAATCGGTGCCTTATAAACAACCGGATGAGAATACCCTAAAGTTAAATTTAAATCAGCCCCCTGCACTTGAGCGCGATACCCCACCCCCAAGATAGTCAATTTCTTTTCAAAACCAGAAGTTACACCAACAATCATATTGCTAATAATAGCATGGACTGTACCAGATAAAGCTTTGGCAAATTTAGTATCATTTCGGGTTTCAAGTACAATTTTTTTATCTTGCTGACTAATACTAACCGTCTCATCGAAGGTAAACTCACTCTGCCCCAACTTACCTACAACCTTAACAGTAGAATCGGCAACCGTAACCTCAACTCCATCAGGAATACTTAAGGGGGTTTTTGCTTTACGAGATAACATTATTTTTTTACTCCTTCAGTATTAAGCAACCACACAAATAACTTCGCCGCCAACTTTAAGCGCCCGAGCACGACGATCCGTAATTACTCCTTGAGGAGTAGAAATGATCGCAATTCCCAAACCATTCATAACCGTTGGCAATTCATCGCACCCGCGATAAATACGTAAGCCTGGGCGCGAAATACGTTCAATTTTTTCTATTACCGGATTACCAGCATAGTATTTTAACGTAATAGAAAGCACTGGCTTTACATCACCTAAAATCACATAATCTTCTATATACCCTTCATCTTTCAATACAGCAGCTATTGCAACCTTTAGCTTTGAGGATGGTATAATAACTGTTTTTTTACGAGCAGACTGAGCATTCCTTATTCGAGTTAGCAGATCCGCAATAGTATCTTGCATCATTTTATAATACTCCTCTTCTTACCAGCTAGCCTTGATCACACCAGGAATTTCTCCCTTTAGTGCCAAGTCTCTTAATTTATTACGCGCCATGCCAAATTTACGAAATGTTCCACGCGGACGCCCCGTCAATATGCAACGATTACGATGCCTTGATGGAGATGAGTCACGTGGCAATTTTTGCAAAGCTAATCTTGCCTCAAATTTTTCATCATCCGTAGCCTCTGTATTATTAATGATAGCAAAAATAGCTGCACGTTTTGCTGCATATTTTTTAACCGTCATCGACCGTTTGGTTTCTCTTTCAATTAAAGCTAATCTTGTCATATTTATATCATCCCTTTACTTAATCGGAAAACTAAATGCTTTTAACAGCGCCCTGGCTTCTTCACCAGTCTTAGCTGTAGTAGTAACCGTAATATTCATCCCGCGTAAAGCATCAATTTTGTCATATTCGATTTCAGGAAAAATAATTTGCTCTTTGATTCCAAAATTATAGTTACCATCTTTATCGAAAGCTTTTGCTGATAACCCCCTAAAATCACGCACACGTGGTATAGCGATACTCACTAAACGATCTAAAAATTCATACATTCTCAACCGTCTCAAAGTAACCTTACACCCCACCGGATAACCCGTTCGAATTTTAAATGCCGCTATTGATTTACGCGCCTTAGTTACCACTGGTTTTTGCCCCGATATTTTAGTTAAATCACTAAGCGCAAAATCCATCACCTTTTTATCAGCAATAGCCTCACCCACTCCCATATTAAGAGTAATTTTCTCAATTCTAGGCACTTCCATAATTGATTTGTAACCAAACTGCTTCATTAAATCTGGAACAACTTGATCTATATAAAATTTTTTTAATCTTGCCATTTAAATGCTCCTCAACTCACCCGCTTGCCCGTAGATTTTAATACACGCACTTTTTTACCATCTTCAATTTTTATACCCACCCGGTCAGCTTTTTTGGCTTCGCTATTGTAAATAGCTATATTTGAAATATGAATTGATAGATTTTTTTCTATTATACCGCCAACAATGCCACGCGATGGATTAGGTTTAGCATGCTTTTTTGCAATTGCCACACCACTAACCACAACTCGTTCATCATCAATTACGCGAAGAATCTCACCAATCTTGCCTTTATCGCTACCGGCAATAACAATTACCTCATCACCTTTACGAATTTTTTTCATAATCTTTATTACCTTAAATCACTTCAGGAGCTAATGAAACAATTTTCATGAATTTTTCAGTACGCAACTCCCGAGTTACCGGACCGAAAATACGTGTACCAATTGGCTCCAACTTAGCATTTAATAATGCCCCTGCATTCGAATCGAATTTAACCAGCGACCCATCACTACGTCGCACACCCTTTGCAGCCCTAACTACAACCGCATTATACACATCACCCTTTTTTACCCGTCCGCGCGGCGCGGCCTCTTTAATTGATACTTTTATAATATCACCAACACCCGCATAGCGACGCTTTGAGCCACCTAATACCTTAATGCACATAATTTTACGCGCACCAGAATTATCAGCAACTTCTAATACTGTTTGCATTTGAATCATTTGAATTTTACCTTTCCAACTTAATACGTTAAACAAACGCATCAGTTTTGGACCCAATAGTTACTGGGAACCAGATTAATACTGTGAATGAGTGCGGATTATAGCATAACTAAATGTAGAATTGCATAATTATTTTACAATATGCAAAAACATACAAGTTGAACAGGGCTATTTACGCGTAATTTCTATTATCCCATCAATTGCATAAATCTTATTAATTAACCACGTAAAATTAAATTCCGCCCCTTTAATTTGCAGAGTAAATATCATATGCGCCTTATTATTTTTACATACGGTTCTAAGCCCCACAATTGATATTCGCTCCTGAGAAAATAAATCAGTTAAATCGCGAAGGAGTCCGGAACGATCATTAGCAATCACTTCAATATCAGCATTAAACAGCCCATTACTTAATGCCATAGCACCCCAACTAACTGGCACTACTTTGTTAGGTACCAATTTAGCTTGCCGTTTTAACTCATTACAACTATTTCGGTGAATTGCAATACCTCGACCTTGGGTAATAAAACCTACAATCATATCTCCAGGCAATGGTTTACAACATTTAGCCAAATGTGTAACTATTCCTGATACTCCATCTACTAAAATACCAGATAAATATCTTCCGGGATCTTTCTTCTCATTCGACTTACTTAATACAATATCTTCAACGGTTAAATCTTCATGTGGCTTACGTTGTAAATCACGATGCGCTATAATTTTTTGAATTGCTTCTCTAACCCGGCTAGGTTCTAGATCACCGCGCCCTAAATCAATACAAATATTTTTCTCATTTTCATAACCCAATTGAGTTACGATTTCATTTAGTGGCGGTCTAATATTTGCTGTAAACTTAGACAATTCGCGCTCAAATATTTCTGAACCATTAGCAAAAAACTCCTCAAAGTTTTGATTACGAATATGCCGCCGGATATGGCTGATGGCCTTAGAGCTTTTAACCAACCCTTCATGAAGCCAATTAATACTTGGACCACCTTCTTTAACCGTTAAAATCTCTACCCGCTGACCATTCGCCAGCGGGGTAGATAACGGAATAATCTGCCCATCTACCTTAGCCCCGCGACATTTATGCCCAATGTCACTATGCACGTGATACGCAAAATCAATTGGAGTTGCCCCCTTAGGCAATGAAATAACTTTTCCATTTGGAGTCATCACATAAATGGTATCATTAAACACCTCATTTTTAAAGATGCTGGTGATATCCTTACGGTCAGTTAAGTCTTCGCGCCAATCAAGTATTTGACGAATCCAAGCTAATTTCTCAGCAAATGCTTGGCTATTATTTCCCCCTTTTTCTCCAGCTTCCTTATAGCGCCAGTGAGCTGCCACCCCATATTCAGCATGATCGTGCATAGCAAAAGTACGAATCTGAATTTCAACCACTTTATGCTCAGGTCCAATCACACACGTGTGTAAACTCTGGTAATTATTGGACTTCGGATTAGAAATATAATCGTCAAACTCTCCCGGAATCGGTGAATATTTAGTATGTACAATTCCTAGTACTGTATAGCAATCACGCACTTCTGGCACTAGCACTCTAACCGCACGAATATCATATAAGTCCTGAAAGTCATAATTTTTCTTTTTCATCTTACGCCAAATGGAATAGATATGTTTAGCCCTACCGCTAACCTGATAATCATTAATTCCACTTTGCTCCATTTGTTCAGACAAAAATTCCTTAATATGATCTATATATTCCAATCTGTCTTCACGAGTTTCATCTAAAAGTTTAGCAATTTTACGGTATTGTTCAGGGTGGAGATACTTGAAGGATAAATCTTCTAATTCCCATTTGATCTGCCACACTCCTAACCGATTGGCCAGAGGGGAAAATATCTCCACGGTTTCTGTTGCAATTCTTTGCTGCAGTTCCTGATCTTTACAGGACTTCAAATTAAGCATTAATTCGCCACGCCCAACTAATACAATCAACACAACTCGAATATCACTAGCCATTGCCAGCAACATTTTACGCATCACCTCTAATTGTTCGCGTTTTTCATCATCATTGTGTATTTCAGCTAAATAGCCAATTTTACGAATTTGGGTTACACGATTAATCCCATCCACTAATTCAATTACTCCACTGTTAATAGCTGCTATCTCATCACGCCATTTGGGAGAAAAGCGTGGCAAATCAAATAATATTGTAGCAATTACCGCATCAGAATAGAGGTTAAGATTAGCAACTGTTGAAGCACAGCTTAACGCATGCATTAATACATCAACATTGGTGGGATAAAATTTATTACCGCCGTAATAAGCCTGCGCTAATTTAATGGCTTGCTTAAATTGCTGAACTTCTTTATCGCTAAACTCCTGACTATAGATATTTAGCCATGAAGTTGCATCACTAAAATTTGTTTTGACCGTTACCATTATAATAATAAACTTTAAAAATTACACATATACTCTTTGTCTTTGAATCCTGGACCATATAATTCTTACACGGTTTCTACTGTAAACAACCGATTATATTGTCTAAAGGCATAACGATCAGTCATTCCTGAAATATAATCTCCAACTACTCTATATACCCCATCTTTATCAATTCGTTTCTGAAACTGTTCAGGTAATAACATATAATCATTAACATATGCATTAAAAAGCGAACGAATTATATTACTGGCTTTAAATCTTAATTGCATTACCAAATGATGCCGATACATATTTTTCATCAAGAATTTCTTTAATTCACGCTGATAACTATACATTTCATCACTATATTCAACAATGGTGGGCGCCGCTCGCACTTCCTCAACAGAAATAACTTTAGTTTCAGCAAGATTTTTAAGGGTATTCTCAATCAAATCGTAAATAGTACGATTAATTAAATGTCGCACTAATTCCTTATGTAATCTTCGCCCTTCTAAATTAGGGTATTTATCCAAAACTGCTTTCAGTTGCTCGCGAATAATTGCAACCTCCTCCAATTGCTCTAAAGTTAATAATCCAGCACGTAACCCATCATCAATATCGTGGTAATTATAAGCCAGCTCATCAGCTAAATTAGCTAATTGCGCCTCTAAAGATGGGCGCTTATCTAATAAAAACCGCTCTCCAATTACACCTAACATTTTGGCTTTAATTAAGCTGCAATGCTTTAAAATCCCTTCTCGCGTTTCAAAAGTTAAATTTAATCCATCAAATGCTGCATAACGCTCTTCCAATTTATCAACAATGCGTAAGGATTGCAGGTTATGTTCAAACCCATCACCTCCAGATTGTAACATGCAGCTATTTAATTCGTCCTGCCCGGTATGCCCAAATGGTGTATGCCCTAAATCATGCGCTAAACATATTGCTTCAACCAAATCAATATTTAACCCTAGCGCACGAGCCACTGAACGCCCAACTTGAGCAACCTCAAGACTATGAGTTAACCGTGTACGAAATAAATCACCTTCATGATTAACAAACACTTGGGTTTTATATTCTAAGCGACGAAAAGCGCTGGAGTGAATAACTCTATCGCGATCACGCTCAAAATCAGTCCGATACTTTGGGATGTCCTCCTCATATAATCGCCCCATACTTTGGTTAACTGCATATCTTGCAAACTTACTCATACATCACCTTAAATTCTTTAATCTTACCAAATTTTGGCTAATAAATTACTCATACTAAGTTAACAATTGTAGCATATACCCTACAAATTTTTTAATTTTAAATAACGCCTACATTTAAATAAAGCCATCAAAGTGGCTAATATTGCCACTATTAGCCATAGCAGCGGAGCAAAATACACATAACCAGTTTTTTCAATTAGCCCACTTACGATTATTGGAGTTAAACCACCAAATAGTACAAAACTTATATTATAAGACAAAGCAACTCCACTTAACCTAATATGGGTTGGGAATAAATAACTTAGTAAAACTGGGGGTAGTGAGACTACAGCTCCTTGTGCAACTGCAAAGATTGACAATGCTAAAATTAAATTATAGGAATTAGCTAACATATAGTAGCACCCACCTCCTGCGATAGCAAGTAATAGCGTGGTAACCATAGTTAATTTAATTATATTAAATTGATCAGCTAAAATACCTATTACATAAGTTGAAATCAGACTTATGCACGTAGCAATGATAATTGCACCATTTACTGCCTGGCTATCTAATTTCCCCATTTTAATTAAATATGTCGGCATAAATATGAGAACCAAAACGATAGGAGTTGCCATAATTGAAACCAACCCGACCCCAATTATCACTTTACCTATATGATCATTAATCAATTCAACAAAGGGGAGCTTACTTCGATAACTTACATGAGTAAAAGCTTGTGTCTCATACAAGCGTTTTCTGATTTGGTAGGCAATAACACATAATAACCCACCCATAATAAATGGAATCCGCCAGCCAAAATTATTAATCTGACCAGTAGTCAAAACATGTGTAAGAAGTAAGCTAATTAACATCCCAGGCAACAACCCAGCTACCGTCCCGGAAAAAACGGCCCCCATAGCAAACCCGGGACTCATAGATACGGATTCCGTAACATAAACTATAATACTGGGTAATTCTCCACCTATTGCCAACCCCTGTAATAATCTAAAAAGCAACATTAAAATAGGCGCCATAATTCCAATTTGTGCATAAGTTGGTAATAGTCCTAACCCAATTGATGCAATACCCATGAGTATCATAGTTAAAACCATAACAGTCTTACGCCCAATTTCATCTCCAATATGGCTAAAAATAATACCGCCTATAGGACGGACGATATACCCTAAAGCAAATATTGAATAGCTTTCAATAATGGAAATAAATAAATTGGTTGAAGGAAAAAATTGAGTTGAAAAATATACTGCAAATAAACCATAAACAGTAAAATCATAAAATTCGAGTAAGCCACCTATTGAAGATAAGAAAACCACTCGTTTTTGTTGTTGAGTAAGTCTTGCCATTAATATCACACTCACATATACTCATATACATAACTAGTCATAAAATTTCGTAAAACTAGCCACCTCTTCACGAACTGTACGATAACTATTAACTGCATCTGACGTATCTTCATACCCCAATGCCATACCACAAACTAAAACAACATTATCCCGCTCACGCCCCAGGAATGCTTTAACTATTTGGGGCTGTTCTGCCAAAGCGGCTTGGGGACAAGTCGCCAATCCCATGGCACTTGCCATAAGCATTATTGATTGTAAAAACATGCCGTAGTCCATAAACGAGCCTTTTTCTAAAACCGCATCAGCAAAGAAATATAGCGCAACTGGAGCATCAAATGCAGAATAATTTTTTGCCCATTGGAGCATACGTTTTTCTTTATGGTCACGAGTAATGCCCAAAGCGCTAAATAATTGCAGCCCGCAAGCTCTACGTCTAGATTGTAATAACGGAGGAAGTTGAGTGACCGGATAATAATGATAATCCATATTCTGAGGAATACCCGCGCAGAATTGTTTGAGTAACAGTGCATCTAGCTGTTGCTTACTGTTACCCGATACAACAGCTACATCCCAAGGTTGGGTATTAGTGCCAGATGGAGAATATCTGGCATAATTAAGTATAGTTTCAATATCAACTCTAGATACAGGCTTTTTTAGATAAGCTCTTACTGATTTTCTGGCTAATAACGCTTGAGCTACATCTATCATCGTAAAAACACCTTGTTGTAAATGTCTTACTTAAATAGCACTAAATAATATTATTAAATACATTTAGCCACGCTAAAACTATACCATGTATGTTTTTTATAGTCGTATAATTTGCATGATTTAAAAATATGAAACAGCGTTGACCAACTCATTTTATATTCATGAATGTATTCGCTGTAATGGTGTTTAATGCTATTAAACGCCATTTTTAGCCGATAAAACGGAATTCGAATATCTGCATGATGTGGAGTATGAATTAGTATATGATGTGTAATAAACCGATCAATTAACCAATTAGTATGAATTACCGTAGTACAAAATACTGCTCCAATGGTATGATTCCATTCCGACCTTTCATCAAAAAAAGGTACTTGCGGATGAGTATGATGTAAATAAATGATTAGAGAAATTACATAATTAAACACAATAAAGGGTAATACTAAAGCACATAACACACCAATAAAGCCGCTATTGACATAAGAAAAAATACCTAACACCACCGCAAAAGCCACAACAATTAACTTACCAATTTTAATTGCCCGAACTTTAGATGGTTGAAGATCATCTGGCATAAACATAACCATTTTAGGCCACCATACTTTTATAATATAATGCAAACCACACCCCCAGAAACTGCGTTCAGCACGATATAAAATCTTTTTGAATCGATTTAAGGCATTATATTCATCAATAGTAAGCGGACGCCATATCCAGTCTATTGGGGAAAAAGAAGTAAATCCATGATGAATACGATTATGCCCAAAACACCACAATCTATAGCTATTTAGCGCTGGAAGCATATATATTGTACCAATTATTTCAGCAACCCATTTATTTTTAAATAATGAGCCGTGAGCAGCATCATGTGCCAACACAAACATAGCCGACGCTGCAACTCCCGCTAAAAGACCAAATATTAGTTTGGCAATAACACTATCTACAGCAAATACCTGATACATAAAAAATATATAAAATGATAAATCTAAAATACACCAAAACCAAACGGTCGGCATAGAACGCTTATATGCTTTAGGGTCTATCTTTTGCCTAAGTTCAATAATATCGCGCTGCGTTAATTTTGAATAGTCTTCTGTTACATTCATTTTGTTTTTTAATCCCTAATTATTTTATCTAAATAAAAATCTCCTGACTATATTTTATCATCTTTATCCCTATAGCATAGTATAGAAATGTAAAAATTTTCACCACCCTATTTGTCTACCCAAAAAACCACACCTTTAACAATAAGTTATGCCACCTCCAGACTTCAGCCTTTTTTCAGAAGAAGAATTCGGAGTAATTGTTGACTTTTTAAGACCAGGTCTTGATGAATTTGTCGTATGGCTTAACTTGAATAAGCTACAAATGGTTTATAGTTTGCGCTATAATTTATTCCTAATTTAGCAAAGGCTTTTATTAATGAAAATAATTATAGCAGCAATGTTACTCATAGTAATATTGGAATTAATCGGGTGTAAGCACCATGCAACTAATGCCTCACAAAATAACATTCATCGTGAACTCTGGGGTAACTGGAGTAATGATCGGGGATGTAATGCGACATTTATACACCGTGACAACAATCTAATTTTAAGTTCGTTTAGAAATAATCAGTATTATTTTAAAGATATAGCATTAACCACTCAAAAAAATGGTATCATAACTTACTTTACTGCGCCTACGATTAAATTTAATGGTAATTATGTAGAAGGTGTTCTAATTATTAATAACTACTGCCAAGAACCGTTATATAAAATTGGCAATTAAGAAGCAAGAAAATACCGTTTTAGAGCTTGCTCATTCAAAATCTTCCAATCTATTCCGTCTTCTATAGCGGTTAAAGATTAGGAATAGCCTCTGAGGAAAACTGATTTAGGAACAAGTATATGATATACCTATCCAATACATACGTAAAATACATATTTAACTATAAATATTCATTATTATATCCTTTTCTAATTGGAGTTAGCTTAATTCTTGCATTTCCACCCCACCAATTGAGTTATGCTATTTTTATCAGCATAACCATTTTCATAATTGGTTTGGAATATACTAAAAACAGCTTTTGGTATGGCTATAGTTTTTATTTAGGCGCAGCAATTACTTTTATTGGCTACTGGTTTAGCTATTATTTTCGCTTACAATTAGGTGTAGGCTATATTCTATCTTACCTATTTACCGCCGTGGTTTGTTTTTATACCGCTTTATACATTGGTGTAATTAGTGTTATTTACTCCAAAATTAAAACTAGGCATTTAATCTTTAACCAAGCTGTTTTATTGCCATCATTGTGGGTTATTACGGAATTGATTCGCGGGTTTTTCTTTCCGCGCTCCTGGTATGCGCTCGGTAATACCCAGGTAGACAGTTTGCTATTTAAAGGCTATTACCCTTTATTCGGTGTTTATTTTGTTTCATGGTTAATTGTAGCAGTGGCAGGAATGTTAGCTTACTGCTGTTTAAATTATACCTTTAAAACATGGATTAAATGCGTTACCGTGCTATTAATTTTTTTTGGGATTTCTTATTGGCTCTCTGGCATTAAGTATACTAAGCCCTATGGCCTACCACTTACTATTGCCATGGTGCAGCCAAGCATATTTTCGTCTACTACTTTTAACGTTAATAAGCAACAATCTTTAGAAACCCTTTCGCGTCAATTAATTATTGCTGCTAATGCTGATTTAATTATCTTACCTGAAACAGTATTTGGTGTAGATTATCATAATTTAAGCTATGGTTATTTCAATGAGTTAGTCAATATTGCTAATCAGAAGCATGCACAACTTATTTTAGGTTCACCAATTCGTTTTGGCAATAACCCACACAAAACCGGAGTTATTGACATTACTCATCCTGACACACCTATTTATCTTAAACATTATTTAGTGCCTTTTGGAGAGTATGACCCTCTTAAAGATACTTTTCTCGAGCCATTAATAACCATGCTTGGACTTAAGTTGGCTAATTACATACCAGGTAGTTATTTACAACCGCCAGTAGAAATGCTTAATCAAAAATTTGCTTTTAATATCTGCTATGAAAATACTATTAATGATTATGTTGCGGCCAATGCTAAAACTGCAACTATAATGGTAAATCAGTCTGATTTATCCTGGTATGGCAAGACCCAAATGAAAGATGTATCCCTACAATTTTCTCAAGCACGCGCTCTTGAAAATCAGCGCTATTTTATTCAAGACGGTAATAGCGGGGATACGGTAATTATTAACCCTAAAGGACAAATAGAAGAGAAAATCCCCGCTTTTGTAAGCAATACTTTAATTGGTACAGTGCAAGGGTATTCTGGGGTAACGCCTTTTGAAATGTGGCAGAATTTACCGATTTGGCTCCTATGCTGTGGTTCATTAATAATAGGAATATTGTTAAAATATAATATTCCTAATTCAAAGTTGGACTAAAAATTTGTCCTCGTAATATCGCAAAATCATGAAGCGGCATATATAAAATGTAGTATAATATCTCCAGTTGAAAAGTTTTAAGTTTAGTCAAATTAATCTAGAGGATGTAGATCTTATGAAGTTGAATCGTATTTGCATATTAGGAATGTTAATTGTGCTATTTGCTGCGTGTAGTTCAACCACGCCTCCTCCATCATCACAGCCACAAGAGGTAGTGCTAATAAATGTTACTTCATACTACAATTCAATATGGTTTGATAATAATTCTACCGCAATATCTTCTGATTTTGATTCTATTTTAATGTTAAATGCAAATTATCTTATTACCAATCCATTAGCCCAAGTGCAAATACAAGGCAACGCTTCAGAAATTGGTAGCAAAGAACGTAACAAACTTTTAGCTGTTAACCGCGCGCGGGCAGTTGCTAATAAATTAATTGCCTTAGGCGTTAATCCAAGTCAAATTCAGCAAATATCTTTTGACATAAGCCGTCCTATTTTTCCTAGTGATAATAAGGGGCATTCACCTAAAAACAGGCGTGTAGATATAATTTACATTAGCGGTGCTCCCCTAACTTATTATATTGATAAATTGCCGTTAGTATCAACTGAAGACGAAACTATTGAATTTGACCCAATGAATGTTAAAGAGCAACGACAAAAATATCAACAAATAAATAATTCAAGTACCAGCAGTCCAGCCAACACCACTAGCACCACAACAGTTATGCTACAAGATGATACGACTCCCTTTGCAGCTACTAGTGCTATAATTAGTAGTTCCCCTGTTAGCAACAGCCCAATTATTAGTAGCGCTCCAGTGGCTAATGCGCCAACACCACCTACGATAATCCCTGCTGACACCCCTACTCCAGATAGCATTGGCGCGTTACCCGGTAATTAATTTATTTAATGCGCAATAGCTGCGCATAACCTCCATAATTTCTGCCACCCCAAAAGGGAAAAAATCATTAATTACAGCATGATACAATCTCTACTCTTAAGTTGACTCTCCTTTTGGGTATAGTCAAAATATTTTAATTTTAAAAAGAGTATTAAAAATGAATTTTCCTTCACAATCTTCAGGTTCTACCTCCATACGCACCTCCTTACGGGGGCTTTTTTCTTTACCCCGCACCACCACTACCGCCACTGATGGCCCATTTGCTGCTGGATCAAATACGCCTACACATCCCACGGAATTTGTTATTGGATGTCTATTATGCATTAATTTAAAATCCACGCTACACGATAAAATTACTGACCGTCAACTTTTAGCTGTAATACAAAAATTTCACCCTAATTTTGATCAAGCACAATTCAATAAGTATATAAGCAATCCTAAACATATTGATAACATGTTTTCCCAAATGGGTTTAAATGATGAGGCTCCAGAATTTAGAAATATAATAAATTCAATATTTCTACAAACACAGGAGCCTGTAGAATTAACAGATTATAAATTATTAACTCAAATTGTGATAGTTTTAAATATTTTTCAAAAAAATGGCATCCCCGTTCCAGCTGAATTATTAAAAAATATAACTATTACAGGAATTAACCCGCGAAATCTACTTTCAGACATTCCTAATCGTCAAGAATCCGACAACATAGTTGAAACACAGATGATAAATCCACTAACATTTGATCATATATTATTACCAGAAACCTCTCCCGAAAATAAAGAGTTTAATTTTTTTGGGGCTACCATTGAAAACTGTACTATTTTTAATTATAGTAACCAAAAACAAAGTGGACCACATATAAAAATTAAAAATGTCACATTGAAAAATGTATTTTCTATATTTGAGCGCCGCGTCGGCGATAATGTCCTAAAATATTGCAACCTTTTATTGAATTGTCTTGAACATAACCGTGATGCAAAATTTTCTTTTTCTGATTCACAAGTTGATCTTCAAACTTTATATAATGATCTTAGCCCTGATACCAAGCCTTTTTTAATTAAGAATTTGACTATTGTATATACAAATGAGGAATTGGAAGAAGCAAATAAACCAAATCTTCCCTTGGGATATGAAGCCCTAAAAATAATTAACATTAACGAAACAATAAAATATATATATGTGGTTAAGTCTACTCCTAGCATTGGTCATCCAATTTCTGAATCTGTCGTCGGCAGCATTAAGACTAATACTAATATAGAATATGATACTGTATTTAAACTTGTCAGTAAAACAGGCAAAAAATCCCTTACAACTACTACTACTGTCAGCCAATCTACCAATAGCATAGGCAATTCACAACAGCAATCATCTTCTATGCAGTCAACTGGCACGCCTACTCTAACGCAAAGTAATAGTAGATTTACACCACCACCGTCACCCATAAATACCAGTAGTACAGCAGCTCAACCATATAGTACTCAAACTCGTACTACT
>JAGOUD010000019.1 GCA_018061465.1 Burkholderiales bacterium | reverse complement strand
TTCAGTAGTATGTTTTAATTGCA
This sequence comes from Burkholderiales bacterium, assembly GCA_018061465.1. GTDB lineage: Bacteria > Pseudomonadota > Gammaproteobacteria > Burkholderiales > UBA11063 > Aquella. The sequence continues at coordinate 19,751 of JAGOUD010000019.1, read as the reverse complement.
AATATTTGAGTTTGGATAATTTATATTCCATTGCAGTAAATAAACTGACGAAAATAATTAATGATGGTAATATTAATAAAAAGTTAATAATATACCATTGTTGAGCGATCAAGAAGAATATGACTTAGCTGAACAATGGCGTGTGCGTGAGGATGTTGAGGCTGCGCGTTATTTAGTATTATCACATTTACGTTTAGTTGTGTCAATTGCGCGCAACTATACCGGCTATGGATTACCTTTGGCAGATATTATTCAAGAGGGTACCATTGGGCTTATGAAAGCGGTAAAACGGTTTGATGCCAGACGCAGGGTTAGGCTGGTTACATTTGCTATTCATTGGATTCGGGCAGAAATTAATGAATATGTGATTAAAAATTGGCGAATTGTGCGAACAGTTACCACTAAAAATCAGCGTAAATTGTTTTTTAATTTGCGTTCAATGCGTAAAGATGTCGGTAATTTATCTGAGGCTGAGGCATTACAGATAGCTAATGAATTAAATGTTAGTCGTGATGATGTGGTTGACATGAATATGCGACTCACAGGTAGCGATGTAGGGTTATTGCCTGAAAATAGTGATGGTTTTGCTCCAGTTGATTGGTTACAAGATGAAGAGCACACGCCAGAACGAATAGTAGAGAAAAAAAGTCAGGATAAATTACATACAGATGGGATTGAAGCGGCTTTATTGGAGCTTGATGAACGAAGTCGTGATATTATTCAATCGCGATGGCTTGATGATCCAGATAATCAGCCGACGTTACACGAGTTAGCCAAGAAATATCAGGTATCAGCAGAGAGGATTCGGCAAATCGAAGTTAAAGCGATGCAGAAAATGAAACAATATTTAAGTGAGTATAAGTAGCTTTACAATTGATGACTAAATTTAAATATACATTTTTTGCTTTATCTATGATAGTATTATTTTCACGTTCTTATGCAATAACTGTGGTAAAGAATATCAGAGTAAATGGTTTGCAGCGTATAGAAATTGGTACTATTTTTAATTATTTGCCAATTAAGGTGGGTGAAACTTTAACTGATGAGAAGGTTGATGATATAATTGATCGGTTATATGCGACAGGCTTTTTTAAAGATGTACGAGTTGAGGAGCAGGGGGACATTTTAATCATTGATGTTGATGAACGTCCGGTTATTTCTGAGCTAAGTGTTACGGGCGACAAAGCTTTTGATCATGATTTATTATTAAAATCACTAAAAGAAAACGGTTTATCTGAGGGTAAGATTTTTGATCAGAGTGTGTTAGATCAAGCGGTATTAAGTTTAAAATCAGAGTATTATAATCGAGGATTATATTCGGTAGTAATTACTCCGCTTGTAGTACCACTTGAACGTAACCGAGTGTCAATTAGTGTTGCTATTGATGAAGGTGAGGTAGCTAAGATAACTTCAATTCAATTTGTGGGCAATAAAATTTTTTCCCAAAGTACTTTGGTTGGGCAAATGGGATTAAGTACGGGAAATTTACTTAGTTGGTGGTATAAAGATAATCAGTATTCAAGTGATAAATTATCGGGAGATATTGAAACTATTCGCTCCTATTATTTAAACCGTGGTTATATAAATTTTAAAATTAACTCAATACAAGTCCAATTAACCCCAAATAAAAAGTCAGTGTATATAACTGTGAATTTAAAGGAAGGCAGTCAGTATACTATAAAAAGCGCTAAATTAGCTGGAGAGATTAAAAATGTTCCATTTGATGAATTGCAAGGGCTGATTTTACTTAAACCGGGTAAAATTGTTGATCAAGCATTAATTAATAAGACTGTTGAGAGTATAAGAACTAAATTGGGTGATTATGGCTATGCTTTTGCTGTAGTTAATCCGATTCCGGAAATTGATGAAAAGGAAAAAAGCGTGGCATTTACTTTCTTTATGGACACTGGTAAGAAAATTTATGTGCGTAAGGTAAATATTAATGGGAATAATAAAACACGGGATACTGTTATTCGCCGTGAGTTGCGGCAAACTGAAAATTCATTGTATAATGCGGGGGCAATTAGCCGCTCTAAGGATCGGTTAAGCTTACTGGGATATTTTAAAAGTACTGATGTGACAACTGCTCCGGTTCCGGGAGTAAATGATGAAGTAGATATGAATATAAAAGTTGAAGAAAATAATACGGGGAGTATAAATTTTGGGGTTGGATATGCTCAGGGGCAAGGATTATTATTAAATGGTTCTATCTCACAATCAAATTTATTTGGTTCAGGTAAATCAGCAACTTTAAGTGCTTCAACTAGCTTACTAAATCAGAGTTTATCACTATCTTTTACTGATCCATACTTTCAACCGAATGGAACTAGTTTAGGTTATGATGTTTATGATAATGTTTATTCTCCAGATCAGGCAAATATTAGTCCCTACTCTACGCAAACTATTGGAGGTAGAGTAAGAATGGGAGTTCCGGTATCAGAATTTGATAAAATTAATTTTAGCCTAGGAGTTGAAAATAACCAAATTAATTTAAGTGGCAATGATGTGCCATTAAGATTTATCCAATTTACCGATGAATTTGGCGGTTCAGTAAATGCCATACCTGTGTCAGTTGGCTGGATAAGAAATACTACTGATAGCACTTTATGGCCAACTACAGGTGCAACCTATAGTCAAACAGCTGATGCTACCTTACCTGCAGTTGGGGTACAATATTACCGCTTTACTTCGCAAAATACATGGTTCACGTCTTTAGGGTCGGCAGATTATGTATGGCGTTCTAATGCTCAATTTGGTACCATTAATGCCTATAATAATAGTCAGGTACCATTTTATCAAAACTATTTCCTCGGGGGCATTACTTCTATCCGTGGATATTATATAGGCACACTTGGTCCTAAAGATACTGATGGTTCAGCCCTTGGTGGTACGAATGAAGCAGTATGGACTAATGATATATTATTTCCAATGCCCGGGATTAAGGAAGCTCACGTGGTTAGATTATCTGTATTCTATGACATGGGTTCATTATGGGGTGGAAATGCATTTGATTTAACTCCGGAACAAGCATTTAGGGGTAGTTATGGTCTAGGGTTGACGTGGATTTCTCCACTTGGTCCCATTAAACTTACTTATGCCCTCCCAATGTTTAATCAGCCTAATGATAATTTACAGCCATTTCAATTTATGTTAGGTACTTCGTTCTAATTTTTTTATGGGATATTTTTTACTATGAAACAAAAACTGTGGTTATTATTGAGTGCAATAGCGGTAACTCATACTGGTTTTGCTAGCGATTTTAAACTCGGATATGTTGATGTAGCCAAGATATTTAGTACTTCAAAACCAGCTGTTGCTATTGCGGAAGCGCTAAAAATTAAGTTTGCACCAACACAAAAAGAGTTGCAAACCATGAATAATAATTTGGTTAATGAACAGACCCAAATGCAGGCAATTATGAAAAAAGCACCGAGTATGGATAAATTAAATCCTCAAGATCGTGCAAGTTTAGAAAAATTACAGGCGACTTATCAGAAAGATCAAATGGCGTTTCAGCAAAAATATGGTATGTTTCAACAAACAGCGCAACGTGCTCAAGATTTTGCTTCAGCGGCGGTGTTAAATAAAACCAATACTATATTAAAAGATATTAGTGATAAGGGTGGATATGATTTAGTATTAACTTCAAATCAGCTAGTTTATGCTAAACCAAAATATGATTTAACTGATCAGGTAATTGACCAATTAAATCAAATGAATAGTGCGGAAATAATTAAGCAGTTAGATACTATTGAGAAGCAACCGGTGACTAATAGTAATAGTCCAGGTCTAAATGCTGTGCAACCAATGAAATAGGTTTAATATGATTAAATATAAATTATCTGAATTAATAGCTAAATTTGGTGGAACATTGCGGGGAGAAGATATTGAAATTTCATCCATAATGTCAATTAAAGATGCTAAACATGGTGACATTACGTTTTTTTACGATAAAAAATTTAGTGCTGATTTAAGCAATTGCAGTGCTAGTGCGGTTATTCTACGGGAAGAAGACCTTCCATTTACTTCTTTACCAGCGATTATAACTGATAATCCATTATTATATTATTGCTATGTAAGCCGATTATTTAATCCACCCAAAAAATTGCCTTATGGAATAAAGGCATCTGCAGTTATTGATAATACTGCAACAATTGGTGAAAATTGTGCAATTAGCGATAATGTAGTTATTGGAGCTAATGTTAAGCTTGGTGGTGGTTGTCAGATTTATCCTAATGTGGTAATTGGCGATGATGTTATTATTGGGGACAATGTGACAATTTATCCCAATGTGACAATTTATGCGCGAGTTACTATTGGTGATGAATGTATTTTACATAGCGGGGTAGTTATTGGCTCAGATGGGTTTGGCTATGCTCCGGATAAGAATAAGCATCGCCATAAAATTCCCCAAATTGGTGGAGTAAAAATGGGCAATAAAGTAGAAGTTGGGGCAAATTCCACAATAGATTGCGGCACTTTTAATCCAACTATTATTGAAGATGGGGTAGTTATAGATAATCTAGTCCAAATTGCCCATAATTGTAAAATTGGCGCTCATAGTGTAATTGCAGCTCATGTTGGTATTGCTGGAAGTACCATTATTGGTAAATATTGCATTTTAGCTGGTCATGCTGGAATTGCTGATAATATAAATATTTGTGATCACACTATTATTGGTGCATTTACTGGAATTGGTAAGAATATTACTAAACCTGATTTATATATGGCAGCTTATCCATTTAGTACTTATCGGGATTATGCGAAGAATGCAATTCATATTAGGCATTTAAATGAAATGCATCAGCGTATAAAAAAATTAGAAAAGCTGTGTTTGCAAAATTATGAACAATTTAATGGAGAAAAATATGTTAATGACTAAACCAGAATTGCCGATTAATATTCTTGAGTTAATGAGGCAGCTTCCGCATCGCTATCCGATTATTTTGGTAGATAGAGTTATAGATATAGAGATGGGAAAGAAAATTACGGCGTTGAAGAATGTAACTATTAATGAACCATATTTTATGGGGCATTTTCCTGGCTATCCAGTAATGCCAGGAGTGCTTATTGTTGAGGCATTGGCTCAAACTGCAGGAATTTTAGGGGTGCTTAGTTTTGGAGCCAAAAAAGACAATGAAGTATATTTTTTTGCCGGAATTGATAAGGCACGCTTTAAACGTCAAGTAATTCCTGGGGATACTTTAATGTTAGAAGTTGAATTAATTAAAACGATACGTGGGTTAGCTAAATACAAAGCACGTGCTTTAGTAGGTGGTGTGGTGGCTGCAGAAGCTGAATTGATGACAGCAAAAAGAGAGGTTTAAAAGATGGCAAATATTCATCCAACAGCAATAATAGATAAAGATGCACAATTACATGAAAGTGTTACGGTTGGAGCATACGCGATTATTGGTCCTAATGTAACTATTGGGGAAAATACTACGGTTGCCAATCATGCTGGGATTAAAGGGCATACAGTTATTGGGAAAAATAATAAAATTTTTCAATTTGCTAGTGTTGGGGAACCACCTCAAGATAAAAAATATAATGGTGAAGCAACTAGACTGGAAATTGGCGACAATAATATAATTCGTGAATTTTCTACTTTGCATACGGGTACTGTAACTGGTATTGGGATAACAAAGGTCGGAGATGATAATATTTTTATGGCATACTCTCATGTGGCGCATGATTGTGTAATAGGTAATAATACTATATTTGCCAATAGTGTGGCGCTAGGTGGTCATGTTCATGTTAAAGATTGGGTAATTTTAGGCGGCTATTCGATAGTGCATCAATTTACTATCATTGGTGAGCATTCAATGACAGCTGGGGCAACGGGTGTAGCGCAAGATATTCCGCCATATACGATGGCGTTTGGTTATCGGGCTGAACCTAAGGGGATAAACTCAGAAGGATTAAAACGTCGCGGCTTTACGGTGCATCAAATAGAAAATATTAAACATGCGTATAAGATTTTATATCGTAACGGTTTATCATTTAATGAAGCCCGGGGATATATTACGGAATTGGCAGCCGAACAGAAAGAATTGCAAGTATATGTAGATTTTTTCAATCAATCTAGTCGTGGTATTATCCGTTAATGCTAAAAGTTGCAATTATTGCTGGAGAGCCATCGGGCGATATGTTGGCAGCTGGGCTTATTTCAGAATTAAAGCGACAATATATTGGCGAGATTCAGTTTTTTGGCATTGGTGGCGACAGGATGGCACAACAAGGTTTTGTGTCATCCTATAATATGGAAATACTCTCAATTGGCGGCTATGGGCTTGATGTAATAGGGGCTATTCCTAAATTATTGTGGTTACGCCAAAAAATAATTAAACAAATTATTGCTTTTGCTGCCGATGTGTTTATTGGAATTGATGCTCCTGATTTTAATTTTTATATTGAAAAAAAGCTTAAGTGTTCTGGTATTAAAACAGTGCATTATGTCAGTCCAACAATTTGGGCATGGCGTTATGGGCGCATTTTCAAAATTAAAAAATCTACCGATTTAATGTTATGCATATTTCCGATGGAAGAGGCATTATATGCCAAAGAACATATACGAGCCAAATTTGTTGGGCATCAGTTAGCCGATGAAATTGATTTAGATATAAACACTCTGGAATATAAAAAAAAACTTGGACTAGATGGGGTAGTGTTTTCAATATTGGTGGGCAGCCGCAAAAGCGAAATAAAAAATTTAGCCCAACTTTTTATTTCTACCTGCAATTTAATTGCTCAGGTAATTCCTGAAGCTACCTTTCTTTTCCCGCTGGTGAATCAATCACTGTACGATTTATTTTTAGAACAGCTTAACCACACTCGAATAACATTCCGCTATCGTTTGTTAATTAATCAAACTCGCACTGCTATTTGCGCGAGTGATATAGTATTAGCTAAAAGCGGTACCGTAACTCTTGAAGTTGCCCTATGCAAAAAGCCCTTACTTATTAGTTATAAGGTTTCTAAATTTACTGAATGGCTATTGCGTAAGAAACTCTATATAAAGTATGTTGGGTTACCTAATATTTTATTAAATGAGGAAGTTGCTCAAGAATTATTACAAGATGCAGCAACCCCGAATAATTTAGCCCAGAGCTTTATTAGTTTATATAACGATAAAGCTAGGCAGCAAGTGATGCTAAATAAATTTTACCATTTACACCATATGTTACGCAATAACGCTAGTTATAGCGCTGCACATGCAGTATTGCAGTTAATATCTTACCAATAATAAACTCTCCTTCTGATGGCGCTTGTATCTGAGCGATCTTATTCCGAAAAGATAGACCCTAATTTGTGGTTTAACTTAGGCCACTAATTATTTTCTCAGCCATTTCTTTTACTGCTGGTGATAACTGAGGTTGTTCTAATATACGGTTTAGGGTAATTCTTGCCAGCTTTTTATGGTTAGCTGATAGATATACGGTATTATTAAATCCTTGAGTTAAAACACTAGCTAAGTGCGGGTTAAATTTATCAATAGTAATAATCTTATCAGCAATAAATGAATATCCTTCTTCGGTATGGAATTTAAGTCCATTGGTAGTAAAGGTGCGCAATAGCGCATAAATTTTATTGGGGTTGGTCGCGATGAATTTTTCATTTACCATAAGTTTATTAAGCGCTTCAGTGGTAATTAGTTGACTGCTGGCTTGAATTGCAAACCATTTATCTAAAACCAACTCATTATCTTTCCATTTAGCATAAAATTCATTTAATACTTGCTCACGAATTTGAGCGTCAATATCCATTGTCGCTGCTAATACAGCAAAACTATCGGTCATATTATGTGCGTTATGATATTGACCTAAGGCTAGGGTTTCAATTAATTGTAGGCTGCTAGGGTTATTTACCTTATTAGATAATGCTCTAAGTGCGTAGAAAAGAGCCGTGTTTTTTAAATTGCGCTTGCCAAATTGATTAAAATCATAATTCAGGCTAAGGCTTAAATGTAAATTATATAATTCCATCCATGAATCAAATAATTTTTCGCCGATCTGTTGAGTAAAATTAGATAAAACTAATGCTAATAATTGTGGGTTAGCCTCAGGAATGAGCATTGACATTTCAGGAAAGGTCGGTAATTGGAATAATATTGCTCTAAATTCTGGTGATAAATTTACATTATTAATTAAATTTTTACAGATCCCCCAAAACTCAGGGTCTTCGTCAATTACTAAATCTTTAGCCAGAGCGTTTTTATATGATTGAATAATTTTTTGTTGGAGTATAGTCTGAAAATTATCCCAACGGTTAAACTCATCATTATCATAATTAACTAAATGGAAACGATCTTCTATAGTATAAGCAAAATCAAAGGTAACAGGTGCCGAAAATTCTCTAAATAAGGATGGGAGCGGATGTTGCTTGATATTTTCAAAAACAAAAGTGTTAATTTTATTATCAAGAAGCAATACAATATCATTATTGTGTTTTACATAGCGTCCGCTTTGGGGCGCGATATTAGGTATTTCATAACCATCCCGAGCAATTAAACCCATTTTAACTGGAATCAGCATTGGTTGTGTAACGCTGATTTCATTAGCTGCTTGCGTAAGACTTTGTTCAAAAGTTAATTGATATTCTTGCTGGCGGCTATTATAAGTTGCGCTCACTTTAACATGCGGTGTACCAGCTTGGGAATACCATAACATAAATTGATTTAAATCAAAGTTGTTAGCAGCACTCATGGCATGGCAAAAATCTTCACAGGTAGCCGCACGCCCATCGTTAGTCTTTAAATATAAATCAAGTCCGCGATTAAACCCATCATTACCCAAAATTGTTTGATACATGCGTACTACTTCCGCACCTTTTTCATATACTGTCATAGTATAAAAATTATCTATTTCAATATAAGATGAGGGGCGCACTGAATGGGCTAATGGTCCACTATCTTCCGGAAATTGTGCCTGACGGAGTAATTTTACTTCTTGAATGCGTTTAACTGTTTGATTATGTAAATCAGCGGTAAATTGATGATCACGAAATACCGTTAATCCCTCTTTTAAAGATAGTTGAAACCAATCACGGCAAGTCACCCGATTACCGGTCCAATTATGAAAATATTCATGAGCAATTACTGCTTCAACATTAATAAAATCAATGTCAGTTGCTGTATCTTTATCCGCCAGAATATACTTGGTATTAAAGACGTTTAATCCTTTATTTTCCATAGCTCCCATATTAAAATCGCTGCTGGCAACTATCATATAGGTATCTAAATCATATTCTAAATTAAAGCGTTGTTCATCCCAAAACATAGCCCGTTTTAGGGAGTGCATGGCATGAGTACACCGAGGTAGAGCCGATTCTTCTACGTATATTTCTAAATTGACCGTTCGCTGTGATTTAGTGGTAAATGTATCTTTTAATACGGCAAAAGCGCCAACTACTAAAGCAAATAAATAACACGGTTTTTTGAATGGATCATGCCATATAACTTTGTGAATAATGCCATCTTCAGGATTAGTTGGCACATTACCCATATTGTTGCCATTGGATAAAAAGGTAGTGAATTTAGGGTTCTTATTTAAAATAGTGGTGCTAAAAGTAGCTAATATATCCGGGCGGTCTGGGTAATAAGTTATTTTACGAAATCCTTCTGGTTCACATTGAGTAATTAAATTACCGTCGGAGGCAAATAACCCCATACAAGTCTTATTATCAAAAGGGTAGAGCAACGTGGTAATGGATAATTCGAATTTATCGGGTAAATTATTTGGAATTAGTTGGTCATTACTTAAGGAGTATTCCGTAGCAGCTAAAGGTGTACCATCAAGCTTAATTTTTAATAATTGGGCTGATCCATCTAAAATTAAATGCCGTGAATTAGTTAAAGGGTTTTTATAATAAGTGGTGGTGCTGTCAACTTGTACTGTTTGATCAAGATTAATAGTAAAAATCATATCAATTTTATCGACTAAATAGTCGGTTGGAGTATAATCTTTTAAATATTTTATAGTCTTGTTTGACATTAAAAAAGTCCTTGTTAAATTTAATGTTCGGGCTGTGCGGTGGCGCGGTTGCGTGCTGCAATTATATGTAAGAGGAACAATTATAGCATAATTTGGTAGTCATAAAGCAGCGAGTTATCTAATTGAATTGGTAATTTGTGTTGGCAAGATTCAACGGTAAAGAGCGTATATTTTACCTTATCAAATATCATTTAAATACAATAATGGGTTAGTTATTGCTCTATTTACCAATTTTAGTTAAATGCTGGTTTTGTTAAATATTCTTTAGTTTGCATTTCGAGCAAACGACTTTTAGTTCGTGCGAATTCGCTAATTAACTCACCTACTGGGTAAATTTCTGCTATATCTACAGTACTACTTATGGCTAATTTACATTGGTTATCATATAAAATATCAATTAACCAGGTAAAGCGTCTGGCTATATTGTTATCTTTAATGGTGTGAATGCTATCAATAATAAACCATTCAAACTGCTTAATTAATTCTAAATAATCTAATTGACTGCGATTATCCCCGCAAATTATATCAAAATTAAACCAGATTATATCATAGCTTTTTTTCACAAAAGGTATTTGTCGTTCGGCAATAGTAATAGTTGCGCTATTTTGCACAGAGAAATTTTCACTAATTTTAGTGAAAATCTCGCTTAAACTTTGAAGGTGGTTATCGTTTTTTATAATGAATAAATTATTGAAAGAGTTATTGCGCAGCCGGTAATCATTTGCCCCATCAAGACACAGTACGATTAATTTATCTCGAATAAGTTTAATTGCGGGTAAAAAACGCTCACGCATTAAACCATCGGGATATAAATTATCTGGGCTATCGTTAGATGTAGTAATTATGTAAATGCCTTCATTAAATAAACTACTAAATAGGTTTTTTAAAATCATTGCTGATGCTATATCATTAACTGTCATTTCATCTAAAAAAATTATTTTAAATTGCTGTCGCATTTGTTTGGCAACGATTTTTAATGGTTCTTCATGTGCTTTTAATTGAGCTAATTGCTGGTGTACATTATACATAAACTCGTGGAAATGAATTCTTTGTTTTAAATTTTCGGGAAATACCCGAAATAATTCATTCATTATCATGGATTTACCACGTCCCACCAAGCCATAGATATAATAACCTAAATGCTTAGGCTTCTTAAATAAACTACTAAACAAGCCTTGCGAATTAAATTTATTAATAAATTCGTCGAGTTGTTGTAAAATATCTAGTTGTATAATGTCAAAATCAAGCTCTTTGCTTTGAACTTGACTCATATACCAATTTTGAAGTAGCTGCATATTAAGCTTATATAAGAATAAGGGAAGCATTATTGTAACTGATCCGCTATATTAACTTTAATGTTTTTCTATATTCAAAGTCAAGGATTCAAATAAAAAAAGTATATTTGAAGTATCGCATTCAAAGACAAAGAGTATATATTTAATGGATATAAAATTATGCTAGATCCACGCTGCTATGCCACAGCATATTCACCCCATAATGTTATTATTAAGACGGCGGTTGAGGTATTAAATAATAATTTACCCCAACTAGCGCTAGATAATATTTTGGCTGAGTTATTAATAAAACAAAATGACGCGTTTATCAATATTGGACTTAATTTATCTCCAAGTCAGATGGTATCCAAAATAATTTGGCAATCGTTAAATAATGTAATAGCTTTGCCAAATAGTGAAAATAGCTGGGCAAACGTTTTTGCTATTCCCTTAGTTTTAGTGGCTGGTAGTAAAGATAAGGCTAAATTAAATCCTACGCTCGATAGTGATGATTTAAATAATTTTTTTATTGAGCAGCAATTATTTAATCCAGGGTTTGACTGTTTTATTTCGGGAAAATTGATTGATCCGAAAACTGTGTTAGCGATAAAACCGTCTCAACTATATTACTGGGTACGCAATATTCATCAAGCCAAGCTATGGCTGCCGCTTAAAGTAGAAGGTAGTAGTATAGAAGTGGTAAATGAAGGCGTGTTTTTGCGCTTTTTAGTTGGAGTTAGTGTTGATACTAAAGCCGGCAGCGGCTTAAATTTGGCGCGGATTAGGGACAACCTAAACGGACTTATGCAGTTAGCGGCAAATACATTGCATCATACTGGCGTTACTTTGTTTCCCATTCCATTTGCTCCAGTTCCGCTATCAGAAGCATTTGCGTGTGGCTCACGCTATAGAACCGAAATTGCCTTACAAGTTGCTATGAGTAATATTGTGCGTAAAATCCGTGAGCAAAGGCTCACCCCAATTGCTAAAATTGGCAATAGTGATGAAGCAATTAAAATAGCTATTACTAGTTATGAGCCATCTGATTTAACGGAAACTTCATTATGGCATATGACGCGTTTTGATGATTTTAGGCAAACATTGTTGATTATTACTAACTTATTAGATGATATTGGGGTGGCGTGGGAATATGCCGGATAATTTAATTGAACAAATAGATAAAATTTTACCCCAAACCCAATGTACTCGCTGTGGGTATCCGAGTTGTTTAGATTATGCTGCCGCAATTAGTAACCATGAGGCAGAAATAAATCAATGCCCGCCAGGTGGGGATATAGGCATTAGAAAACTTGCCCAATTATTAGGTAAGCCAATTATCCCTTTAAATCCGGTGCATGGCGAAATTAAGCCGCGGCAGATAGCTTTTATTGAGGAAGATAAATGTATTGGTTGTACCTTATGCATTAAGGCATGTCCGGTTGATGCAATTATTGGTACTAATAAAATGATGCATACAGTTATTACGGATCAATGTACCGGCTGTGATTTATGCCTGCCTGCATGCCCAGTTGATTGTATAGTTATGCTAGATGCTCCGAGTAATGAGTGTACTAAAGAGCAGGCACAATTATCTAAAGAGCGCTTTATAAAACATAAAGAGCGTAAACTAAAGGAAATTAGGGCACGAGAACATCGTTTAGTGCAGCAAGCGGAATTATTGAAGACTAGCGGCAACCGTGATTAAATAACTTAGTATAACACGATGGTTTTATATGAATTAAACATGTGTTTGCCCTGCGTTATCTAGCACTGGATCCCTGGGGTATTAGAAAGAAGATATAAATACTTAAGACAAAAAATTATATGGACCAAATTGTGCTAAAAAATCAGCTAGTTAAAATAGAATTAATCTTATTTTTTATGCGCTTATTTAGCTGCATTGGTTTTGGCATGCTATATGCTGGTATATCTATTTTCCTGCTTAATCATTTAAAGATGGAAACCAATTTAGCATTATCAATTGTCGGAGTTTTTATTGCGTTACACTATTCGCTATCCTTACTCAGTGGCTTCTTCTCGGGTAAATGGATTAGCCCATTAGGTGCACTTGCCATTAGCGTATTACTTCAAGCTGTTGCAATTGGAATTATTTATAATAGTAGCACTAGTTTTTTTATAGGTGTAGCAATATTCTTAGTAGGCAATATGGCTGGATCAACTAGTATTAATATGATCATAACACAATCATTTACAGTAACCAATAACATTCAGGAACGAGTTTTCTTGCGCAATTATGCTGGGCAAAATCTGGGTAGTATGATAGGTTTTAGCCTCGCTGGATATTTTCAATTATGGGGTAATATAACGCATATTAGTTACATTGCATCCCCATTAATGCTAATAACTAAATGTCCATCAATTCGCTCTTCTTTCTGATGATATTAAATTGGATCATCACTATTCACGGAAAAATTGTCCACATGCATAATTGTTGGCATATTTATAGAGCTACGCTTCATACCTAATTACTGAATTTGGTTTATTACTCAGGTAAGAAAAAACACCATACAGTGAAAATGAAAATAGCTATGAGTAAATTAACTACAGAAATAATCTGTATTTATACTAGACAAGGCAAATCTTATGGTTTTCAGTGGTTCAAAGAATCCAAAGTACATTGTGCTCCAGAAATTTGTATAACAGGTGATTCTGGTTATCAAGGGTTACCAAAAATACATATAAAAACTGGATTACTCAAAAAGAATGCCAAGAATAAACCTTTAACTAAGGATGATAAACAACAAAACACTAAATTTGCTTCTAAACGTGCATTAAACGAGAATATAAGTAGTATAGTTAAACGATTTAGAATCATCGCTGAAAAATATCGTAATAGAACAAAAGGGTTTTACTTAAGATTCAATTTAATTGCTGGAATTTATAACTTGGAATTAAATTTATAGTTAGGAAAGAGATCTATTATATTTTCTATAAATTTTAGCTTATATATGTATTAATTGAATAGTTCTTTTCAACCCCATATACTACGGGTTTCATAAGTAAAAATGTTAATGTATAATTGTACAAGAATTGTTATGCAAATTTAAAAAACCATAGCTTACACTTTTTAGAAAGAAAATTAATATGCGACCCTTAAAATCATTGTTCTTAAGAACTTCACCCGCAAATCCATCATCTGGTCCCACGACACCCTACAATGTACCTTCAGCAAAAACTCTACCGGTAGCATGGTTTGGGCAAGAGGGCAAAATTAATGAAAATAATGCAGAAAGTGAAATTCCACCGGTAGCATTGGTTAGGGAAGAGGGCAAAATTAATGAAAATGATCCAGAAACTAACATTAAGATAGCAATAAATAGTTATATTAAAGAAATAGTTCGCCCTGAAATTGATAACTTAATCTCCCACAACCTAAATGTAGAGATTGAAAAATTAGTCGATAAGGATAAAATTATTGGAGGTATTAGCGAATATGTTAAAAAGAAAAACCTAGAAAAAGACATAGGGAATGAGCAAATAGTTAAAATGGTAGATGACCGCTACGAAGACATAACTACGCAGATTAGAAATTATGCTGCATTTAGACTCCCCAACCGACCTAATTCTATTCGAATGCGATCTTCTAACCAATTAGCACCTGTAAGCGCTGGCACCACCATTACAACCTCTACCACAGGCATGAGCAGTAGAATGAGAGGTCTGAATAGCTACGTTGTAGCGATATTTGGCGACAAGGGATCAAATGTTAACAATATTATTAAAGATCTAAAAAATGCTTTAAATCCGGCTTTGAATAACCAATTTACCCGTGTCTCCAGAAAACTATTTGAGACGTTAAGCGCAGTACATAATGTAAGGTTTATTCCTTTATTAAACAAGATATTAACCGATAATAAAATATGCAAAGTTAGTAGAAATGATATTGGATCATCTTTAATTAAGATATCAACTCAACCGAAAAAATTGGACATAAAATATGTAGAGAGCGCGGTGGAAGATAATCTAAAACATATGTTGCCTAAAGTAACAACTATTGGACAATTATTATATATTATGAAAGATGCCGGTGAAGATAGCGTAGAGTTTAATAAAGCTATACAAGACATAAAAAAAGATTTAACCCCAGAGTTAATAACCAGATTAATGGATGAAATTTTATCTTCTAGTGAAGGGAATCCCCAATATAATGCCATAGAGGTTATTTTTTTATAAAATATGTGGTGAATTCCAATAATTTTAATATGCTAAGTCTATTAAAATGTTTTTCAAAATTTGACTATCTGAAAGAGAGTATATTGGATGCATTAATACCTCAAGATTGGTTTAGGGCATCTCCACAGATTGCTAATCAAACAGTTGCAGATCATATACTGAAATCCATTCTCCAGGAAATCGGTAATCCATCAGCTATTGGCAATGCCAAAAATTCACGATGGGTAAATATATTAGCTCACCTCTTAAAAAAATCTGTTTGTATTCCAGAGGTGGTGTGTAATACAACTAATTTTATTGTTATAGAAGCTGATGATTTTAAAAAAATATGTGAGCACCCATCATCTCATGACTTATTTGATCCAATTATCTATCAAATTCGTGGAAATTCTTCTTATATTGAAAGTAAATTTTATCTTAGAGTATTGGGGAAAAACTACCGACTTACCCCCGCAAAATGGGCAAATAATCGTATAAATAAAAAAATTTATGCTAATCATCCTATGGGAGGTATAATAGCCGTTTTTAGGCAAAATTATGTGGCCGACCTTGAGTATGGAATAATTAGGTTTCAGATAGGTAACCGACTTGATGAGCTAATAGAGATTATAGAACATAATAAGATGCAAGGAGAATTGCCTATTAGGCGCAACAACACCAGCACTACAATCTACTTTACCTCATCCAAACTTAGTAGTGGTAGAACTAGAAAATCTATATCTAACTTTATAGATGATATTAGGGATACAACAAAAATCATAACAGAAAAATTTGATCAAGTAATTAGCATGGAACCTGATGCGGATAAGCAGCAAAAACTCAAAGGTATTCAGAATAAAATACTAGATAAGTTAAATGAATTAACACAATCGGGTGAGCTATTGGCCACATATGTTGCAACCGTGTATTCACTTACAGCTACCACTGAAGATATTGGTAACAAAACTGTATTTGAATGCCTTCCTGAACATATACAGAAAATTCTTAGCGAAGAAAGCCTGAATCAATACAGCTTGAAGTTAAAAGATTGCATCACATCTGAAGAATATGAATTTATGCAAGTATATATTCAAGAAACCACAACCGGCCTAATGACTAAGTTTGATTTCAAAGCGTATGTTACTTCACTTCATGAAGAATTGCATACTAATTTTATAGATCAATTTATTGACCAAGACGGGTATGAATTTGCTGCTACTCGTAATGATAAGAGAGCAATCTTTGTAGCGCATATAATTAATAAATTATATGCTAACTATAAAAAAACTGGAGAAGGCACTATTTTAAGTTATATTTCATCCATAATAAAGGTTGTAGAGGAAATTGTCGAAGATGCAGAAATGGATGGTATAAAACTATTAATCGGTAATGAATTATGCTATATGGTCGGATGCGAATCTAGTAAGTTCTCAGAAACCGTAATAGAAGAAATATCTGCTGAATCTGCTATAATAGCGCCTTAAAATAAATTGAGCCTGTTAAAATTAATGGGGCAAATTTTATTAATGTAAAAAATACTTTCCAATTAACAGTAAAAAGTGCTATACGGCCAATGTTCCTGCGGTGTTCGCGTAGTCGGATAGCATGCTTTAAATTGGGTTCATCAAAATACTCAGTGATACGACACAGGCGGGAATTTTTGCATTCAGAAGGTTTTTAGGATGCTGGGAAACCTTAACTGAATGCTAAATTATACCCGCCATCAAGATATAGTAATTGGTATATTTTATCTAACCTTTAACTTATTGAACAATTATTAAAGGTGTTACGCATGGGGTAGAAAACCCCGTACGCCCCTAATCAATATGCATATTAATTAATAAAAAAAGTTTATACTCTCTCGCATTTTTGTGGGCTATTAATTAGCGATATTAATTTAATTTAGATTTAATTTAACCATCTTCTGATTAGCTTCACTTAAAGTGGTTAGAGGTAATCTTAAATTTGGGGTGGAAATAATACCTTTACTATATAATGCCCATTTAATTGGAATTGGGTTAACTTCAATAAACATATCGTGATATAGCTGCATAATAGCATTATTAGCTTTTATAGAAGATAGTTTATCACCTAAAATAGCCAGTTTACTCATTTGACTCATTTCATTGGGGATTAAATTACTTACTACTGAAATAACTCCATCGCCACCGCAAAGCATAAATGCCATAGCTGTTCCATCATCGCCTGAAAATAACCTAAATCCTTGTGGTTTGTTTTTAATGAGGTAGCATGCCCTTTCAATATTTGCAGTGGCATCCTTTAATCCTGCTATATTGGAAAAATCATTAGCTAAACGTAATGCGGTAACATCGTGTAGATCACAACTGGTGCGTCCGGGTACATTATACAAAATAACTGGTTTTACACTTGCTTGTGCTATTTTAGCAAAATGACTATACAATCCATCCTGAGTGGGTTTCATATAGCATGGAGTAACTGCCATTACATAGTCAATTCCTACAATATTATTCAGAGTGTGAGTAAATTCAACCGCATTTTTAGTGTTAGCCTCACTAATGTTGGCAATTATTTTTACCCGTAAGTTATTTCTAGCAATCACATGATTTAATATTGCTACTTTTTCATCAATTGATAAAGTTGCAGATTCTCCAGTAGAACCTGCAACTACTATTCCATTAATTTGATTTTCAATTTGAAAGTCAACTAATCTATCTAAAGCATTGAAATCTATATTTGCTTCATTATCCATAGGAGTAACTAATGCTGTAATTGCACCATGTAACATTCTAATTTTTTATCCATAAAAAGATTATTTATATATACCTACATACTGCTTTTTGTAAAAGTTATAAAAGCTAACTAGGGAGCTAGTTCCCGCCAAATATTGTAACATAGATTGCTAACTATGATTTATGTGAGCGCATTTATATAGGTTGGCGGTATAATACTGCCGATATAATTAATTTACATAAATAGGGGCAATTAAATGAATTATAAATTATTGTCAATTTTCATCGCCATTTTACTTGCTATGAGTGGCTGCGCTAAAAATCATAACTTAGCTAATGAAAATATTTTATTAGTAGATGTGGGAGCCGAAGGGGCGAGTGTTGATCCAGCGCGGGCTGAAAATGCTGAAGAATTTA
Organism: Burkholderiales bacterium; assembly: GCA_018061465.1. Classification (GTDB taxonomy): domain Bacteria; phylum Pseudomonadota; class Gammaproteobacteria; order Burkholderiales; family UBA11063; genus Aquella. The sequence continues at coordinate 1,184 of JAGOUD010000019.1, read as the reverse complement.
GAATAGTTAATGATTTATTTGCAGGTTTAGTTGATTTTGATCAGGCAAATAAGCCTATTCCCGGAATGGCTTATAGTTGGGATATTAGTCCAGACGGTAAAACGTACACTTTTCATTTACGTAATAATTTAAAATTTTCTGATGGCACCCCAATTACCGCTAACGATTTTATTTATTCGTGGCAGCGCTTAGTTGAACCTAAAACTGCATCAGCGTATAATTTTTTATTAGCTGGCGTAATTAATGCTGAGGCTATTATGAAGGGGGATTTACCAAGTAGTAGTTTGGGGGTTAGTGCACCGGATAATCAAACAGTTATTGTGCAGTTAGTGCGGCCGATGAATGAATTTTTGGTATATATGACAGCGCCTGCATTTGCTGTAGTACCTAAACAAGTAATTGATAAATTTGGTAAGGCGTGGACTGAACCGCAAAATATAGTAACTTCTGGTGCATACGTTTTAAAAGAACATGTGGTAAATGGTTATACATTGGTGCAAAAAAATTTAAATTACTATGATGCAGCTAATGTACATATTTATAAAGTTAAATATTTTCCATTTATTGATACTTCGGTGGCAATATCTACTTATAAAACTGGTGGATTAGATACTACTTGGAAAAATATACCAATTGATAGATTTGAACTAATAAAACGTGATTATCCCAAAGAATTACATGTAACATTGGCAGAGAGAAGTAATCACTTAAGTTTTAATCTAAAATTACCTAAATATGCTAATAATCTTAAATTACGTCAGGCATTAACTATGGCAATTGATCGTGAAGTATTAACCAATAAAGTATTAAAATCTGGGCAGCAACCCCAGTATTCAATTGTTACCCCCACTATTGAAAATGGTAAGTATGCAGATGTGAAGTACCAGTGGGCAAATTGGCCGCGGGATAAACAAATTAGTGAGGCTAAACTTCTGTATAAAGAAGCTGGTTTTGGAGTAGATCATCCGCTTAAAGTAACACTTTCATATTATACCAATGATATTAATAAAAAAACCAGCTTGGCAATTGCTGCCATGTGGAAATCAATCCTTGGGGTAGAGGCTAAAATAGTAGTACAAGAATTAAAATCATTTATTGTGAGCGGGAGAAAAGGTGATTTTGATATTAGGCTAAGTACTTGGGGAGCTGATTATAATTCGGTAACTACTTACACACCATTATAT
>JAGOUD010000155.1 GCA_018061465.1 Burkholderiales bacterium | reverse complement strand
CATGAATCCTGCCTTAAGTCTTAGAAACGCATACTCGGTTATCGAAGGGATCTATTATTATTCACTAAATAACTCACAGTATAAATTATCCATTTTCACTTTGACTATAGAATCAGCCTTAATTACTTCACCCCATGACCGAGAAGTTTCACCGGGTAATTTATTGGTAGCATCTATAGCCATTTTACTCCCTAAACCAGATACTGGAGAAGCAAAATCTAAATAATCAATAGGGGTATTCTCCACCATTGTAGTATCACGAATTGGATCGCTCCTGGTTGTAACAGCCCAAATAACTTCACTCCAAGAACGAATATTAATATCATCATCTACAACTATAATAAATTTAGTGTACATAAACTGGCGCAAATAACTCCAAATACCAAATATTACTCGTTTAGCGTGTCCCGGATAATTTTTTTTGATTGAAACAATTGCTAACCTATAACTACACCCTTCTGGAGGTAAATAAAAGTCAATAATTTCGGGAAATTGTTTTTGTAAAATGGGTATAAATATCTCATTAAGCGCCATACCTAAAATCGCTGGTTCGTCTATTGGCTTACCCGTATAAGTGCTATGATAAATAGGATTATTGCGCATAGTAATGGTTTCAACAGTAAACACCGGAAAAGTTTCTTGCTCATTATAATACCCCGTATGATCGCCAAACGGGCCTTCTAATGCTGCCTCATGAGGGTAAATAAATCCTTCTAGAACAATTTCGGCGGCAGCAGGAACCTGTAAATCACTTAATACACATTGAGTAAGAATAGTTCTTCCACCACGGAGTAACCCAGCAAACTGGTACTCAGATAATGCATCAGGCACAGGTGTAACTGCACCTAAAATAGTTGCTGGATCGCAGCCTAAAACTACAGCAATAGGGTATGGTTTATCTGGATTTTCCCGACAATGTTCTATATAATCAAGAGCACCGCCCCGATGCTGCAGCCAGCGCATAATTAGCTTATTTTTACTAATTAATTGCTGACGGTAAATTCCTAAATTTTGCCGTTTTTTATAGGGACCGCGAGTAACTACAAGTCCCCACGTAATCAGAGGTGCTATATCTTTTAAATGACAGGTCCAAATTGGTAGTGTGGTTAAATCAACTTCATGTTTAGGTATAATATTTTCATGCACAGTAGCATTATTAATCACTTTGGGCAACATATTATATAATTGTTTAAGCATAGGAATTTTATTCCACGCATCCTTAAATCCGTTGACAGCTTGAGGTTCCTTTAAACTCGCTAAAAAATGACCTAGCTGCCTTAGTTGACTAATATCTTCTTGCCCCATTGCTAGAGCTACACGTTTAACACTACCGAATAAATTACCCAATACCGGCATATTATATCCCAGCGGGTTTTCAAATAATATTGCTGGACCATTATGTTTAAGTACCGTATTACAAAACTCAGCCATTTCTAAATTAGGAGATACCGAGTGCACCACGCGCTTTAGCTCACCAACTTTTTCTAACTGAACAATAAAATCCCTTAAATCATGGTAGCGCATAATAACCATTCCTCATTTTAAAATAACATTTAAGAACTTGTTGCTTTAAGCAGCCATAGCTAACAAAACTAAAATTAGCAATACTATATAAATTTTTGCATGCAAAACATCGGAGACTTTATCAACTAATAATGCCCCTATTGGCACCCCAATAAAACCCCCAATTATTAAAGTAGCAAGTGCTGGTAAATAGATAAATCCAATATATTCATTGCCAAGATTAATATGGGAGGAATAGGCTAATATAGTAAAGCCGATAACCCCAATTAACCCAACTGGAAAACTTAACGGATTTGCCATAGCAACAGCATTTTTCATTTTGGCACCTAATTTTCGCATTAGAGGCACTGTCAATACACTGCCACCGATACCAATAATTGTGGCAATTATTCCAATTAATATACCAGCCACAAAATTAAGGTATTTATTAAGTGGCTTAATTTCTACATCACTACAATTAATAAAATTTTTTCCGGCGACACAATTATAAATCGTATAGGCAATAAAGGCAACAAAACACCACCTAATTATAGTGTTATTCATAAACTTAGTGAGATATACTCCAATTACAGAACCAATTGCAATATATATGACTAAGGGGAAAACCTTATTCCATATTATATTCTTGCGATGTTTATACATTGCATTTAATGAATTAATTACAATAGTGCCGGTTGATGTAGCAACTGCAATGTGCATACTTAATGGATGATGTGTACCCAATACGTGATACAACAGGGGCACAATTATAAAACCGCCGCCAAAACCAAATAAACTGCTTCCAATACCCCCTAAAATCCCAAACAACCCTAACACAATAAAAATCATTTCCTCCACCTTTATATAAATTTATCCCTCTATTGTACCTGAATTTGGTACAATAGTAGCTATTGCATTTAAAATATGCTTTAAAGTGTGTTCATTGTGCAAATAAACCTTCTCTAATTGTGGAGTATTTACCATGACTGATTTACCGTTATTTGATTTAGTTCTTTTTGGTGGTACTGGGGACTTGGTTACCCGTAAACTATTGCCCGCATTATATAACGCTCATTCCCATGGTACTATTAACCCTAAGGCATACATTTTTGCCCTGGGACGTAAAGATATAACCAACGAGGAGTATTGCACCTACGCTTATGAAAAAGCTCTTGATGCCAAAGTAGCAATTGACACAATTGAATGGCATAAATTTTGTAATATGATACACTATGTTAAGCTTGAAGCTAACAATGAGAAAAACTACCACGAGTTAAGCAGTATATTGCGGCAAGATATTACTACTATATACTATTTATCCACTGACCCTAGCTTATTTAAACCGATATGTCATAATATTGCTCAGGCTAATTTAAACCATAAAAATTCTCGAATTGTACTTGAGAAACCACTAGGAAATGACTTACAAACCGCAAACGAAATAAATAATTTTGTGGCTAAATTCTTTAATGAAGAACAAATCTACCGTATTGATCACTATTTAGGTAAAGAATCAGTGCAAAATTTAATGGCTATCCGTTTTGGCAATACTTTATTTGAGGCATTATGGCGACGGCAATGGATCTCCAGCATTCAAATAACTATAGCTGAAAGTTTAGGAGTTGGGTCACGTGGTGATTTTTATGATAAAACGGGCGCTCTGCGTGATATGCTCCAAAATCATCTACTGCAATTATTATGTATAGTTGCAATGGAACCACCTTTTTCTCTAGATGCTGATACTGTCCGAAATGAAAAGTTAAAGGTGCTGCAATCCTTAAAACCGCTAACTGAAGAAATGGTAGTAAATAATGTAATTCGTGGTCAATATAAATCGGGGACGCTTGATAATGAAAATGTTAAAGGTTATTTAGAAGAAGACAGTATTCCCCAAAATAGTAGAACTGAAACTTATGTGGCGTTAAAAGCGGAAATTCAAAACTGGCGTTGGGCTGGAGTCCCTTTTTATCTAAGGACCGGCAAGCGCTTAAAAGAACATACGTCAGAAATTGTAATCCAGTTTAAAGATATTCCATGTAAAATATTTCCCTTTAATGCTAATAATTTTGCTAATCGGCTGATTATTAAATTACAACCGGACGAAACAGTACAATTATATTTCTTGGCAAAACAACCAGGAGATACCAATGATTTACGTCCGGTTTATCTTGATTTAGATTTTCATAAAATGTTTACCACCAGGCGTACTGAAGGTTATGAAAGATTATTATTGGATGTAATTCGCGGTAAATTGACTCTCTTCGTACGGCGTGATGAGCAAGAAGCTGCTTGGCGCTGGGTTGAGCCAATTTTAAACACTTGGGAAAAATTAAACTTTGCTCCCAAATTATATGCAGCCGGCACATGGGGACCAGCTTCTGCCTCGGCTCTTCTATCACGCGAAGGAGAATCTTGGCATGAAGAATTATTATAATATGAAAAAATATTTTTTCATTATATGTGGTAGCGCAATAATTATTACTTGGTTTAGTGTAACTGGATGTAGCATATTTAAACCCAACAATGATTACTCAACTATACCATTGCCTCCACAAAAAACTAGTGAAAGTGATGCTGTAATGCCACAGACAGTAGATTCTAAGAAAACAGCCAGTCAAGCATTAAATTCATCTCCCGCGCTGAACAATAATCGTCAAACTATTTCTGAAACCAGAGCTAATGGCGAAGTAACTCAAATTAAGGTAGATAATGGCGATAATTATTTGCCAGACTATTATATGTATCCATCACAACAGCAAGATCTAAATACTAATAGTGCCCCAGATAAAAATTTATCAACCCCCAGCTGGCAAATTAACTGGTAATATATACTCATCGTCTTTGACTCCTGGACGTTGTCGAACTTTATAAAAAGCTCCTTATGTACTTAACGTACACTGCGTAGCCTTTTATTGCAGTTCTCCTAGCCCAGAATCCAAATACTTTGAGTATTAACATTTAGTCCAGCTTTCAATTACAAACAGTATATCTACATAAATTGCAGGTTTAAATAGATTTAACAATCAAATAAAATACGTACCGTAGCATACGGAATAATCTGGTGTTAATCCAAATTTCATCATAATTTTTATAAGGATTTAAAATGAAGCATAAATCAAATCTGATAATATTAGCAGCTTTAATAGGTAGTAGCATTGTTACCGCATATGCCGGGGAAATGAGTAAAACCGTAGCCGCATCTAATCATGTAAAGTTTTGTGCTGATTTAGGTCAAGTTGACGTTACTGATAAAATAAAAGTAAAAAGTAGCAGTCACGTTAAAGATTTTGCCGTTTGTCAAGTGGCAAAGACTAATAGTAATAGTTCACTTAACACACAATCTTCTACTGGTAACGAATTGAGTGTAGTAGCTCCATCTGGTGAATTTATGCAAATGACAGATATTTTTGACGGCTCTAAAATTTATCAAGCTCTTGGGGAATATAGCTATAGCGGGGATAAAGTTTCTCCGGGCACTTATGCCACTATTGAGATGAGTATAGGAAAAAATTACTGCTCACAAGAAATGTATATGCCTATTGATCCAGAAGTGATATCTTACA
>JAGOUD010000154.1 GCA_018061465.1 Burkholderiales bacterium | reverse complement strand
TGAAATTGGATTAAGTCAGGGGCATGATCCTTTAATTCTAAGTCATGAATATTTGCTAAATCAAAATATTGATAACACTAAATTGGAGTTAATTAAACAAGAAGCTATTAAAATTGTGCGTAACTCGGTGGAGACAGCTCGTTTAGGTACTAATCCAGAGCCAATATTTAATGCGGAAAAACCACTACCGCCACAATTACAAAGAGATGCTATAGAATATCGTGGGGATTTTGAAGCACAGGATAGAATTACCATGCTTGAATCAATGAAGCAGGTATTTAACTGGCAGCTTGAGCACGATGAGAAGGTAATTTTGCTGGGGCAGGATATTGAAGATAAAAAGGGGGATGTGTTTGGAATAACCCGTGGCTTATCCACTAAATATCCAGATCGCGTTAAAAACAGCGCTCTTAGCGAATCTACTATTGTAGGTATGGCTTGCGGCATGGCTTTAGCGGGTAAGCTACCCATAGCATTTGTCCAATTTGCTGATTTTATGCCTTTGGCTTACAATCAGATCTTTTCTGAATTAGCTACCATGTATTGGCGAACTAATGGTGAATGGCAAGCTCCGGTAATTGTATTTGCTGCATGTGGCGGCTACCGCCCTGGATTAGGCCCATTTCATTCACAAACTAATGAAGCTACTTATGCCCACATCCCGGGCATTGATGTATATATGCCATCTAATGCAGCTGATGCTGCAGGTATGTTAAATGCTGCATTTAAATCAGGTCGCCCATGCGTATATTTATATCCAAAAAAACTGCTCAATAATAGCAGCGTTTTAGATACTACATCAACAGATATTCGACATCATATTATACCTGTTGGAAAAGCCCGAATTGTTCAATCAGGCAGTGATATTACTTTAGTTGGTTGGGGTAATACGGTAGCATTGTGTATTCAGGCAGCCCAAACTTTAGAAACTATTGGTATTGATATTGAAATTATTGATTTACGTACCATTAAGCCCTATGATATAGCAACCATTATAGCTTCGGTTAAAAAAACGCGTAATTTAATTGTCATACATGAAGACAACATCACCTGTGGGGTAGGTAGTGATATTATAGCCTCAGTAATGGAAAACATTGAGTTTCCGATCAAAGTACAAAGAGTTGCTAAAAGTGATACCTACACTCCATGTAATTACGATAATCAATTAGCAGTACTACCTTCTGCTGAAAAAATTTTAATAGCTGCAGCTAAATTATTAAATTTAGATTTAAAATTTGAAGATGAAGCGGTGCTTGATGACACTGCAATATATAATGTTGAAGTTATTGGCGCAAGCCCATCAGACGAGAGTGTATTGATTACTAAAATTTGTGTTGCCATTGGCGATGAGATTAAATCCGGTGATATTTTAGTTGAGATTGAAGCCAGTAAATCAGCTGGAGAAATTCTTTCCCCATGTGCTGGCGTTATTGAAGAGATTGCCGTGGAAGAAGGTACCCGAGCTATTGTTGGAGATAATTTATTAAAAATTCGCCAAAAAGAAGGTATTCAAAAAAAATCAACTCAAAATAAAGCCAGAAAAGCAATTTTAAATAGAAAACCAACTATATACGGCACATCAATTGACGATATACCACAGCTAATTCATAAAGTTGGAATTAGTATACCGCATTTCATTACTGGATCACGTCTAATTTTAAATGAAGAATTATTAAAAAACTTCCCCGAAAAAAATAATGGGGATATTGAACAACGCACTGGAATTAAGCAACGCTTCTGGCTCAATGATGACGAAAATATTGTAGATATTGCGGCTAAGACAGCCCATGAAATTTTAAGTAAGCACAAATTAACTTTAGCGGATATTAATAGCATCATTTGTGCTACATCATCTCCTGAGGTGTATCAATCGCCATCGGTTGCCTGCTTAGTCTTAGCAAAATTATACCAAATTTATGGAGAACATGCACTACCTGCATATGATATTAATGCAGCATGCAGCGGTTATTTATATGCACTACAAAATGCGCGGGATTATTTACAAACTAGACCTAATGAACGCGTATTAATAATTACTGCAGAAAATTTATCTAGTCGTTTAAATTTACATGATTTTGATACAGTGTTTTTATTTGGTGATGCTGCAACTGCGACTATTGTATATGGCAATAATTATATTAATGATAGTATTGCAACTATAGATCAAATTAATTTATCGGCAATAGGAGAGCCTGGCAATGTGCTTAATTTGCCTATTGAGAAATCAGCAGGCATACATTTAGAAGGCAAAAAATTATTTACCACTGCAGTAAAAGCAATGTCTTTAGCGATGCATAAATGTTGTTATAATAGTAAAATCCAATTAACTGATATTGATGTTGTAATACCACATCAGGCCAATCAACGTATTACTAATGCGGTAGAACAGCGGTTAAAATTACCCCGCGGGTTTATTTATAGCAATATTGCAGTATACGGTAATACTTCAGCGTGTACCATTCCAATTGCAATGGCAGAAGTATTACCCAATGAGCAAAGCAAGCGTAAGGTTGGATTATGCTCATTTGGAGGTGGCTTTACTACTGGAGCAGCACTCCTGACTGTACGCTAAATAATTATTCTATATTCTAGAGGAAAGATAGTAACGTAACCTTCGAGCATGTAGATTATGAACTGCTGTATGCTTTTACCTAGCTATAACCACCGAAGATCAAATATGTCTATGTTTTGATTTTTGCTTTGCGCTTTTAACTGCTAAATGTAAAAGATAGAAAGCTCCACCTATAACCACTGCATTGAAAGCCAACATTTTAATTAACTCCATTGGTTTCCTCCTTTTTAAGAATTTCGCTAACTTCTAACAAACCAAATGACACATACTGCAGTAATATCCATCCTGCAACTATTGTCATTATTTTTGTTACTCCATGCAATTCAAAGCCTATATAGTTAAGCCCACCTACCGCCCAAGATAGTATATTCACTCTCTCAGACATCAGCTTAACAGTCCTGCTATTAAAAGAAATTTTGATATATCTTAGTTTCATACATTATTATACCTCAATTAGCTAGCTTATCAATAGACTTTAATGGTTTCCAAATTTTTATTTTATTAGCTTGCATTTCATAAACTGCCTTAATTATTTCTAATGGATATTTCTTTCATGAGGTAAGATATGATGACTATTTTATACTCAAAATCACTTACGTTTAGGGGCTAAATATAATGATAACATATGCAAATTAAAAGCAGGCATATTTAGTTGTTCTTTAGCCTCAATAGCAATCTCCTTATAAATTACTTCATTATATTGCTTATGATTATCCTCAAGCTTGTTTATTAGTTCCTGCATAATTTTATATCGCTCTAATTCAGATTTCATAATAATCTCCAATAAAAAAACATTACTCCTAAACCAACCTTATAGTTACCTTTATTTAAAATTACTATTCAAGTTAGCATTATAAAGATAAAGCAATTTTATTAATATCCGTAAAAATACTGACATTTCAAATTTTTTAGCTGAGTTCATATAATTAAATCATTTTTAAATTTTAAAGTTATGCATTTTGAGAAACACGTAGATTATTTATGATAACCTCATATAGGAATTAATTGGGCATGATTTATAAGTATAATGATATAATGTTACCCTGTTGATTCGTAAAGCATTCCCTATAAAAATTAATTAAGATCTGATTATGTTTTCGTTTTTTTTATATTAGATTTTTAGTTTTCGGCTCTTAATTTGCATTTTACTTTAAGAAAATATTATGTTTTATGTCATTTTATCATCGACAATAGCCAGTATTGCTGGACTCTTATTTGGATATGATACTGGCGTTATATCTGGAGCCTTAATATTTTTAAAAAAAGATTTTATTATAAACCCAACTCAAGAAGGAATGATCGTTAGTATTTTACTTTTTGGAGCAGCAATTGGAGCACTTTCAGGTGGTAAAATCGCAGATAGGATTGGGCGAAAAAAGATATTAATCATTGTTGGCGTTTTGTGTACTATGGGAACTTTAGGGCTTGCACAAGCCAAAACTTTAAATGAAATATACTTATTTAGATTCATTCTAGGATTACCAATCGGTGTAGGGTCTTTTGCCGCTCCAAGCTATATTTCGGAAATTGCGCCTAAATCATCACGCGGAATGTTAGTCTCATTTTTTCAATTGGCTATAGTAATTGGCATATTACTTACTTATATTGGAAACTATTATTTTTCCACTTTAACTAATGCATGGCGACACATGTTTTTATTTGGATTAATTCCAACGATTATATTTTTATTTGGTTTATTCCTTCTTCCTGAAAGCCCAAGATGGTTAATTGAAAAAGGAATGGATAAGGAAGCTATAAAAATTTTGACTAAACTACGCTCAAATGTGAGTTTAGATGAGTATCACGAAATAAAATTAACAGTTAAAAAAGAAAATTCACAAAAATTGAATTGGGATCATCTTTTTAACAAAACCAATTTGCCAGTACTTTATATTGCTTCTATAATAATGTTTTTCCAACAATTTTCCGGTATTGATGCAATTATTTACTATGCACCACAAATTTTTATGCAAACCGGGTTAGAGCTAAATAGTTCAATGTTAAGTACAGTATCCATTGGAATAGTAAACTTAATTTCTACTATAATGGGACTAATCGTTTTGGATAAAATTGGACGTCGGAAACTAATGCTCTACGGCTCTATAATAATGGCAGTTGCTTTAGCATTTGTAATGTTAAGTTTATCAATTCCTCAATTAAAGTATTTTGGTATAATTGGAATTTTAACCTATATTTTTGCTTTTGCTACTTCCACTGGTGTAGTGGGCTGGCTAATTGTTTCTGAAATATTCCCTCTGAGGGTGCGTGGACGCGGAACGTCTGTAGCTATTACAACTTTTTGGTTATTTAACATTTCTATATCTTTTACTTTCCCAATTTTGATAAAAATTATAGGTATACGCTATATTTTTGGTTTTTTTGCTTTAACATGTGTTGCAAGCTTTATTTATTATTTATACTATTTGCCGGAAACAAATGGTGTGTCACTGGAAACAATTGAAAAAAATTTAATTAATGGTGAAAAAAGTCGCCATTTAGGAACGGTATAATAT
>JAGOUD010000153.1 GCA_018061465.1 Burkholderiales bacterium | reverse complement strand
TGATAAAATGGATAAAAGCCATTTGTTCACCCTCGACCTGGGCGTGTATTTCCCGCTGAAAGGCAAAAGCAACAACGAAGTGGCCGCCGAAGCGCGCTCCATGCACCGTTGCCAGGGCTTCGGCGCCATGAGCAGCCGGGGTGAAAGTATGGAATGGCTGGATTTTATTTACTATGGCATGTATGCTTGAAGTAACGGCAACAAGCACTCTATTGGATTATTGGATTCACATTCCCCATTGGATTACATGTCTGGCATTGTTATCTATCTTTGGAAGCATTAATTTAATTGGAGTTAAATATTTTGGTGAAGCCGAATTTTGGTTTGCCGGCATTAAAATTGCAGTAATTATTTTTATGATTATTACCGGAACTTGGTTAATCTTAACTCACAATGTAGTACATGCTACAGCAATAAATAATTTACATAATTATTCCTCAAGCCTCCAAGCATTTTTCACTCATAATTTTATCGGGTTTTTAAATGCTCTGGTAATTGTATGTTTATCTTTTTGCGGAGCTGAATTTGTCAGTGTTGCCGCAGGCGAAGCAGAAAACCCCAAAAAATCAATTCCAATTGCAGTCAATGGGGTTATTGTAAAAATTATTTTATTTTATGTTTTAACTATGGTAATAATTGTACTAATGTATCCAGCTAAAGATATTTCAGATAAAAATAATCCCTTTACTGATGTACTGTTTAAACTAGGTTTTACGGCTGCTGCCGGAATTATTAACCTAGTTGCAATTACAGCTGCCCTGTCTTCACTTAACAGCTGTATTTATGTTGCAGCGCGAATGCTGTATCGTTTATCGCTTAACCATCAAGCACCTAAATATTTGGCCAAGGTTAATAATACTCATTCACCACAAAATGCTATTTTATTTACGACCCTAATTGCTTTTATTGTGGTAATCCTAAATTATATAGTACCACATAAAATTTTAGTCTACCTATTTGCTCTAATAACACTAGCAACTATTATTGGCTGGTATATTATCCTGATCACTCATATATCTTTTCGCAGAAAAAAAATGGTTCAAGGCATTACTTTAGAATACCGCGCCCCATTTTATCCCTATAGTAATATTTTAGTTATGGCAGTATTACTGGTTATATTAATTGGAATGTCAATTAACCCAGCAATGCAATTATGCGTGTATTTAGCACCGATATGGCTATCCATTCTATTCTTTAGCTATAAATTATCCTGTCGCCGTTTAAAAAAACAGCGTAACGTAGGATAACGAAACGAATATGACTACAATAGCAGTGGGATTATCCGGAGGAGTTGACTCTTCAGTCGCCGCATACCTGTTAAAAGAAGCCGGTTATAATGTAATTGGTATATTTATGCAAAACTGGGAAAATGATAATAATAATGCATATTGTACTATTAAAGAAGATAGTATGGATGCTATAGCTGTTGCAGATCGTTTGGGTATTGATATTGACATTATAAACTTTGCGAAGGAATACCAAGATCGGGTTTTTAATTATTTTCTAGATGAATACCAGAATGGGCGCACACCAAATCCCGATATCCTGTGCAATTCAGAAATTAAATTTAATGCATTTTTAGATCATGCCCTAAATTTAGGTGCCGATTATATTGCAACTGGGCATTATGTAAAAAAGGCGATTACTCCTCACGGTGAAGCCCTCAGTAAAGCATTAGACAAAAATAAAGATCAAAGTTATTTTTTATACCGCTTAAACCAGTATCAAATTAACCATGCAATTTTTCCGCTACAGGATATGGAAAAACCACAAGTACGGGAAATAGCTGCTAAACTCAATTTATGTAATGCTCACAAGAAGGATAGTACCGGAATTTGTTTTATTGGCGAGCGCCCTTTTCGTGAATTTTTGCAACAATACCTGCCGATAAAACCCGGGCATATGATTACTCCAAATGGTAAAATTATGGGTGAACATCTTGGCTTAATGTACTATACTATTGGGCAGCGCCGCGGGCTTAATATTGGTGGTTGTGGTGAACCATGGTTTGTGGCAGATAAAAATCTTGCTACTAATGAGCTAATTGTAGTTCAGGGACATAATCATCCATTGTTATTAAAAACTGAATTAACCGCTCATCAGATGAGTTTTGGTTTAGGAATAAAGCCTGCACCTGGCAAGTATACCGCCAAAACACGCTACCGTACCCATGATGCGCCATGTTGGCTAACCTATGTAAATGATGAAGATGATGCGGTGCAATTAATTTTTGATGAACCACAATGGGCAATTACTCCTGGGCAATCCGTAGTTATATATAAACAGGAATTATGCTTAGGTGGCGGAATAATTGTATAATGTTTTAAAGAAGTAAGAAGGATGATAAAATGGCTTTAAATAGAACCTATATATCGGATGCTGATGAATTTATTGCTGATCTATTAAAGAAAAAACCTGAATTAGAACACAAACAGCAAGAATTGCGTAATACATGGTGGGACAAAGACTTTATTGATCCAGAGGAACAGCGTAAATTTAAAAAAAATACTGTTCCAATCCATGGATATGTCTATTTTGATTATTCAGATCATGCCACAAAAAACTGAGATTACGAGTGAGCTATACCAGTATGCTTTAGATATTGGAGTAAAAGAGCACCCTGTATTACGAAAATTGCGTGAATATACTGCCAAATTAGAAAACTCCATTATGCAAATTGTGCCTGAACAAGGACAATTTATGGGGTTATTGGCTAAAATAATTAATGCTAAGCATTATCTTGAAATTGGGGTGTTTACTGGATATAGCAGTTTAGTTATGGCGCTCTATATGGGGAAAGATAGCAAGATTGTAGCACTGGATAATAATCGGGATTATTTGCAAATTGCTCAAAAATTCTGGGCAGAGGCTCAAGTTGATCAGTATATTAAGACAATGGAAGGCAATGCCATAGAATCATGTGAACAATTATTAGCTTCAGGACATACTAATTTTTTTGATATTGCGTTTATTGATGCTAATAAAAATGATTATCTAAAATATTATGAGTATTGTTATAAATTAGTCCGCCCGGGTGGGTTAATTTTAATTGATAATGTATTATTTCATGGTTTGGTGACTAAGTCTAATCAACCTAATTTTGTGGAAACTATTAAAGAGCTTAATGAAATTATTTATCAGGATCCCCGAGTTGAAATAAGCCTTCTACCAATAGCGGATGGTTTAACAATTGCACGAAAGAAAGAAACCTAATGAAACGCAGAAGTAGGAAGAGTACTTTAATTAATCAAATGAATGTAGTGCCATATATTGATGTTATGCTGGTACTCCTTATTATTTTTATGGTTACTGCTCCCATGTTTGTTCCTGGGGTTATTAATCTACCTAGTGTGGGTCGGGCAGCACAAGTAACGCAACAACCAGTAGAAATAAGTATTAGTAAAAATGGAAGCTATACAGTCACGCAAAATAATAAAACTAATGCTGTAGATAATATTGAACATTTAATTACTCAAGTTCAATCACTGGCAACTGGCGATACTCCGGTGGTCATTTCTGCAGATAAGGAAGTCGAATATAATAATGTAATTACTGTGGTAGATCGCCTATATGCTGCACAAATAAAAAAAGTAGCATTGGTAGTTAAAGAGCGGCAGTGAAAAGTTTCAATAGATGCTGCGTATATATTCAGAATTCAAAGATAAAGAGTATAGCTTTTCCACATGATAAAGTGACATTCTGACAATGAATAAAAATAATCATAAGAGTACCTTATTATCAATTGCGTTACACGTGTTAATTTTAATATGTGCTCTGAATTTTAAACCAACTAATATTTTAGTTCCATCACGTTCTGATGGAATGGAAGTAAGTTTAGTAACCCAAGCTGATATAGCACCAGCTCGAGTAATTGAAGTAAAACAAGAACCACTTAAAGTTGAAAACGTTGATAATGCCGACATAAAAATGAAACAACCAGATATAACGCCAGCTCCTCCTAAGCCATTGGTAAAACCTAAAATAGTAAAGGTAATTAAAAAGTCAGCAAAGAATGTTACTCAAATTAATGATTTGATTAATGATCTAACTCCATCACAACATGCAGGTAATAGCCGTGGCAGCGCTGCTGGTGGGTCTAATTTAGGAACTTCTAATAATAATAATTTGGTAACTAATTATGCTGATCTAATCATTAATAAGATACGTCCATTGGTATTAATTCCGGATGAAATAGATCCGAATGCTAAAGCTATCGTACAAGTTACCCTACTCCCAAATATGAAAGTTTATCAAGTAATTTTAATAAAATCTAGCGGCAACATTAATTATGATAATAATATTTTACAAGCAGTGAATCGGGCAAATACTTTTCCCCCACTTCCTGATGGGGCTAATTTTAGCGACTTTCGTAAACTTAAGCTTACTTTTCGTCCAAACTAAAATTATATTATTTTAAATTAATCTTGGGAATAAATAAATCTATGAATAAAAAAAGCATCTTCAATTTAATTATATGGTTTGGCATATGTTTATTATGTCAATTGGCCAATGCCGATCAAAATATTGAAATTGTAGGCGGCAATGCTACTGGTAGACCTAAAATTGCCGTAATAAATTTTGAGAATGATATGCAAAATGGATTTGCGGATATTATCGCTAGTGATTTGACCATCACCGGTGAATTTAATGTAATAAAATATTCAAGCCGCGATATGATAGAGAGTTCTATACAATATATAATAAGTGGTAACGCAACCGATACCACCCTTAGCTTTCAACTAGACAGCAATATCAATAATAATACTAAATCCAGCACATTAATTAATAAAAATCTGGGCTTTGATCCCAAGACGCCCCGTAGAGCAGCCCATATGGCAAGTAACGCAATTTATAAGCAATTAACTAATGTTCCAGGAGCATTTACTTCAAAAATTGCCTACATTATTAAAAATGGTAAAGTCTACTCAATAATTGCTTCTGATTATGATGGATATAATCAGAAAATATTGCTTTCCGCCCATGCACCCATAATATCGCTTGACTGGGATAATATTGGACAACAAATTACCTATGTTACGTATGAACTAAATAAACCGGTAGTATATGTTCAAGATCTGTATAAAGC
>JAGOUD010000018.1 GCA_018061465.1 Burkholderiales bacterium | reverse complement strand
CAATAATGATAAATAAGAATTATATCAAACATGAAATTTTAGAGTAAAATAAGGGCTTAGTAATTTGTTAGGAACTTATTTATTGAAACAATTTTTCATTCTAGCTATATGCTTTACTATATCCGGATGTTCAGGTATCAAATTCTCAGAATGGCGTTTTCCTTATATGATGGAAGTACAGCAAGGTAATTATATTACTAATGATCAATTTAATCAATTACATACCGGCATAACTAAAGAGCAAGCTAGTTTTATAATCGGGCACCCTCTTACTCAATTTTTGTTTGAACAAAACCGCTGGGATTTTTTCTATCAAGACTATAAAAGCAATAAATTAAAAAAGGATTATATTGTTACTTTATTGTTCAATAAAGAAAATCAAGTCACCAGTATAACCAAAACAGGTGTACTTTTTGATAAATAACTATACTAAAAAAAGGAAAATTACATATTATGATTAATCTTGCTTTAATTGGAGCTAATGGTAAAATGGGTTTAGCAATTACCACACTTATTGCTCAACAGCCAAAGTTATATAATTTAAAAACAGCTATAGTAAATAATTTATCCAGCGTTACTCCTATATTAAAAGAAACCGCCAAGCATATTACTCAAGACATTACCCAAATTGCTAACGCCGATGTAGTGATAGATTTTTCAACGCCAAGCTCTAATATGCAAACCTTACATCAATGTTTACAAGATAAAATACCCTTGGTAATTGGCACTACTGGGTTTAATCAAGATGAACACATGCAAATAAAAAATGCAAGTAGCAAAATTCCTCTTTTAATATCACCTAATATGAGTTTAGCGGTTAATATGTTATTTAAATTGACTGAAATAGCTGCCAAAAAATTAGCTAATTTTGAGACTGAAATTGTTGAAGCACACCATCGTCATAAAAAGGATGCTCCATCAGGTACAGCACTTGCACTAGGTAATATCATTGCTAATGCCAGAAATATTGATTTTAATCAATATGCCACATTTACCCGACATGGTATAACTGAAAAACGTACGCCTAACGATATTGGTTTTTCAGTAATTCGCGGAGGTAATATTAATGGTTCTCATGATGTGTTATTTCTTGGTGACTATGAAACTTTCACCATTTCTGCAGAGGTAACTAACCGAAGTAGTTATGCTAACGGCACCCTGGCTGCGGCAATATTTCTCGCCGCTCAACCAATCGGTTTATATAATATGTTAGATATCTTAGACTTATGATGGAAACTTTATATTATGACTCGATTATTGTAGGTAGTGGGCTTGCTGGGTTATCCACCGCCTTGCGTCTAGCAAACAATAAGCAAAAAGTAGCTTTAATTACTAAACGCCATTTAAAAGAATGCAATTCTTACTATGCTCAAGGTGGAATCGCCGCAGTTTTAGATAATAATGATTCTGTAGATAATCATATTCGGGATACATTAATTGCCGGAGCAGGCTTATGTAATGAACCGGTGGTGCGCCATATAATTGAGCACTCTCCCAAAGCAATTGAATGGCTGATTAAAATGGGAGTTAAATTTACGCCGGATGAACATAATGTAACGGGATTTCATTTAACCAAAGAAGGTGGTCATAGTTTTAGACGAATATTACATGTAGCAGACACAACTGGAGCTGCCATTATTAACACTTTAGCGCTAAAAGTAGCGGCGCATCCTAACATTACACTCTATGAAAATTTTGTTGCAATTGATTTAATTATCGGGCATAAAATTGGTCTTGACAATAATAACTGCTATGGTATATATATATTAAACCGTATAAATAATAAAGTATACAGCTTAGGGGCTAAGAATACAGTTTTGGCAACGGGGGGCGCCGGAAAAGTATATTTATATACTACCAATCCAGATGTTGCCACTGGTGATGGTATTGCTATGGCGTACCGTGCTGGCTGTAGAATTGCAAATATGGAATTTATTCAATTTCACCCAACTTGCTTATTTCATCCGCGGGCTAAGTCATTTCTTATTTCGGAAGCAGTCCGGGGAGAAGGTGGGATTTTAAAACTACCTAATGGTCAACGTTTTATGGCAGAACATGATGCACGTTTAGAATTAGCTCCGCGTGATATTACTGCCCGTGCAATTGATTTTGAAATGAAAAAACATGGTTTGGATCATGTAAACTTGGATATATCCTATAAATCACAAGATTTTATTAAACAACATTTCCCTAATATTTATCAGGTATGTAAAAAATTAGGCATTGATATAACTCAAGAACCAATTCCAGTAGTTCCTGCTGCCCACTATACCTGCGGTGGAATTATGACCAATATATCTGGAGAAACAGATATTCCTAACTTATATGCAGCTGGAGAATGTGCTTTTACTGGCTTACATGGAGCTAATCGTCTTGCCAGTAACTCATTGCTAGAGTGTTTAGTAATTGGGGAAGGAGTAGCTGAATCAATTTTAGAATCTAATCCGAATAAGGCAATAATTCCAGATTGGGATTCTTCACAAGTCATTGATAATGATGAACAAGTTATTATTTCGCACAATTGGGATGAGTTGCGGCGAGCAATGTGGGATTATGTAGGAATTATTCGCACTAATAAACGTCTTGAACGCGCATTACACAGAATCCAAATGTTAAAAGCAGAAGTGTATGATTATTATTCAAACTTTAAGCTTTCAGCGGATTTAATTGAATTACGAAATTTATTGGTTGGTGCCGAATTAATTGTTAAAAGTGCGATGCTGCGCCATGAAAGTCGTGGTCTACATCATAGTAAAGATTTTCCACAAACCGTAGATGAAGCAAAAAACACTATTCTGCAACTTTAAATTAGTATCAATAGTAATTTTTAAATGTAGTATAATTTAAACTGTGTTATACTCTTTGTTTTTTAAGTTAATCAATAATGCCTAGAATTAAAGTTTTACCTCACCCAGAAATCTGCCCGGATGGGCAAGAATTTGAAGCTATCAGCGGTGTCAATATTTGTAAGCAATTATTAGCCCATAATATTGAAATTGAGCATGCTTGTGATATGGCATGCGCATGTACTACATGCCATGTAATTATACGCGAAGGTTTTAATTCATTAAATGAAATTGACGAATTAGAGGAAGATCTACTCGATCGTGCATGGGGATTAACTTCAATTTCCCGCTTGTCATGTCAAGCTATTGTTGCTGATAAAAACTTAGTAATTGAAATACCTAAATATACCATTAATCATGCCAAAGAAGGATAACTAATGACCAAAAAATACAGCAATTATCTCAATCATGAAGAATACCAAGTAGGTAAACCTCATGATGAAAACAATCACCACAATATTAAATCACATAAAAAGCATAATCACCATGGGTCACATTCTCATAGCGCCAATTCAAAAACTCTAGCATTTTGTTTAGTTGTAACTTTTTTATTTTCCTTAATTGAAGGTATTGGGGGTTATTTAACTCACTCAGTTACTCTTAAATCTGATGCAGTACATATGTTAACTGATGCAGCTGGTTTATTAATTGCTTATATAGCAAATGCAATTAGTAAAAAACCGGCCACCACTAACTTAACTTTTGGTTATGGTAAAGCTGAGGCACTGGGGGCATTAATAAACTGCGTCTTTACTTTAGTTTTAACTACAGGTTTGCTAATCGAGGCTATAACGCGTTTTTTTGATCCGGTTGAAGTGCATGGTAATGGCTTGTTTATAATTGCTGGTGTTGGACTTTTAGTTAATGGGTTTATCGCTTATATTTTGACTAAAAATTCGCACTCTTTAAATATGAAAGCTGCCCTTATTCATACCTTAGGCGATATAGTTGCCTCAGGCATAGCTATAGTTGCTGGGTTACTAATCATGTATACCGGTAAAAATATAATTGACCCCATCTTATCTTTAATTGTAGTGTTTATACTGATCGTGTCTAATTACAATTTAATTAAAAAATCATCAATTGTGTTAATGGCTGGGGTACCAGAGTATATTGATTATGAAAATGTGGGGCAAGATCTAGAAACTATTGATGGTGTAGTGGGTATTCACGACTTACATATTTGGTACTTAACAGCTAATACAGCAGCCTTATCGGCACACATTATTGCCAAAAGTCCTATATCATGGGAAGATACATTACTTGCCTGCCAAAAAATACTAAAAGAGAAACATAATATTGAACATGTAACCTTACAACACGAATTTAATCATAACCCAGAAATGGCGTATTGTGAGGTACGATAATTATTCAAGAGCATAATTTATAAAAGGATTTTTTTCCATGGATAAAAAAGACATATTTAAATTACCCACCACAGTATTATTTTTAATGGGTATAGTGGATCTAATTCGTGGATTCATGCATACTTATTTACTTACCTGGTCAGCCACTAATATCGCTAAATTAACTATTACACCAACTACTACCGACCAAATATTCTTGCTGGGAGTATTTGGCATTTCGAACTTTCTAACAGGATTTATATATTTATTAATTAGCTGGAAAGCTCGGGAATTATCACCATATATTCTCATCTTGATTCCCTTAACTTATTTATTGGGACTAATCGGTATCTGGTTAGGAAAAATACACGCTCAAGCGGCATTTGAAGGGCAATATTTTATGTATGGTTATTTTGCTGTTTGTATAATAACTTTTGTGATATTTCTATTTTCTAAAAAATGCTCTAACTGCAAAAATTTATAGAAATACAAGCGGTACCTTTACTTGATTAAAATCACTTATCAATTAAATTAACTAGCATTTCAAATCCTTCGTATTTAGTTAAATCTTCCAATTTTTTAACTACTGCAAGAGGCGCTGCAGCTATCTTTCTATTCTTTATTTCAATCCATGCGCCATAAACAATATTTATTGCAGATAATTTGCCCTTAGAATTAAAAATTTTATGGGCAAATTTCCATCGTGATTTATCCGGGGATATACCAGCAAAATATAGCTCAACAGTAACTGTCTCACCTAAAAATATTTCACAAAAATATTCTGTCTGCTCTTTTAAAAGGACTGCCGCCAAACCCATATTAAGTAAATTTTTAATGGAATAGTCTATTGATTCCATCCATGCAATACGGGTATTAGTACAAAATTCACCATATATAGTATGATTTAAATGACCATTAGCATCTATATCCGACCAGCGTACTTCAATATTTTTTTTAAAAATCATTTAATACCACTTTCAGTAAAATAACCGCTAATCTCAAATAAGGCATCAGCACACATTGCAATATATCCATCAGGACGTACTAAACATAACGGCTGGTCACTCCAATATAAATGGTCTTGCTCAACCATCACACAACTTGGCAGCCCATCTTTATTCTCAATTTTATCTTTACTTAATAATAGCCACTGCATACTTGGGTTAGCTAATTTAGTTTTGCCATGATAAAGTATCTGTTCGCTATCAATCAATGGACTATCTGCATAATAAATATCGGTTTGGGCAAGGCTATTAACAATTTTGGCACCTACGACATCAAGGCTTAACATACTCCCAACTCCTAAATTGCGTAATAATTGCACTAGTTTATTATTCGTAGTCGATACTTTAGTTATTAATCCGGAACGTTTTAACACATCATGTGCAATACCTCTACGTTCTTTATTATATGAATCTAATAACTCAGCACTGGCTTCACCTTTTAAAACATGAGCTAATTTCCAAGCTAAATTCCAGCCATCTTGAATACCAGTATTCATGCCCTGACCACCAGCAGGTGAATGTGTATGTGCAGCATCTCCAGCTAAAAAAACATGCCCTTTTTTAAAGTTCTGCGCTATGCATTCATGAACATAAAATCCTGACCCCCACAATACCGAATCAATAGTTACACCTGGATGGCGCTGCGTTAAAATACTGCGAAATACTTCCTCAGAACCCTGTTTTTCATCTTTGTATTTAGGATCATTCCTAATTTCAGCAATAACACGTACCCGATCTTTCATCGGAATAAAAATTAATGAACCCGCTGCATTAAATACTGTAGTTATTTCTTCAAAATCTAAATCCCCTTTAAGGGTTGCATCTATCATAATAAAATGCTGACTTAGATCTTCACAATTACGTTCAATTCCACTAAATTCCCGGACAGCACTTCTATAACCATCACATCCAACAAGCCATTTTGCAGTAATTTCTTCTAAGCCTTGATCAGTTTGGCAGGATACCAAAACATCATCAGCTCGATCTTCAAGCTCGACCACTTGTTTATTTCTCTCTACCTTAATACCATGCTTACTTAATTGCTCAATTAATAAGGCTTCCGTTTGCGATTGTGGCAATGCCAATAAAAAATTAAACTTACTCTCAATTTTTTCAAATGAAGCAGTATTTAATAGTTTATTACCATCAAATAACTGTGCTCCTTTTAGTTTCAAACCACGTGCAATTGCTTCTTCCGCAAACCCCATCATTTCCCACGTTTCCAAGCTCCGCGAATTGACTACAACCGCATTTGAAGTTTTAGACGGCTCTGCTTTATTATCAACAATTCGGAATGATATACCATAATTATGCAGCACCAAAGCCAAATTCAATCCTACTGGACCAGCTCCAACAATTAACACATCAACAAAAGATTGCATAAATTTATCCCTAGAAAAACTAATTTAACCATTTAAAAAGTAGGCTTAACCACCACCAAAACAACACATAAAATTAATATTAATGTTGGATATTCATTAAATACCCGCAACCATTTATGTGAATGAGTATTACAATCTTTGGCAAAATCATCCATTATTTTAAAACAATATGCATGATAAATAACCAATGTTCCAACCAGAAAAACTTTTAAATGAAGCCATAAACCACTGAAGCTAAAGCCATGTGCTAATACTTCTCCAAGCACTATAGTAATTATTCCAGCCGGAGTCATTATATACCAAAAAAGCTTATGTTCCATAACTTTAAATTGATTTTTACTCACCTCATTATTTGTCATTGCATGATATACAAATAAGCGCGGCAAATAAAATAACCCAGCAAACCACGCCACAACAGCTATAATATGCAATGCTTTTATTGTGCCATATAAAGTTGGATACTTCGTAACTAATTGCAGCACCTAATCATTTTTTCTTAAAAAGGAATATCATCTGAAATCAAAGAAACATTACCACTTGCATGAGATTGACCAGCTTCGGGTAAATTATATACGGGATCATGGCTTGAATAATCGTCAGCTGCATTATCTTCCCGCTTACTTAGAAACTCTATAACATTAGCATATACCCGTAAACTTGCCACGGGTTTATTATCCCGATTAATATAAGCACTGGCACTAGGATAACCTTCTATTAGCAATTTCATGCCTTTTTTTATATAATTTTTGGCAAGTTCTGCAAGTTTACCATTGCAGCTAACCTCAACCCAATCAGTTTTAGGATTTTGTTTGGTGCCAACCGACACCCCAACTGAAAATGTAGCAAATTGAGTGCTATTCTGATCTGCACGCAATTCAGGATCTTTTCCAACATTGCCAGTAATTATAATCTTTTTCATATATATAAATGCCTTTTTAAAAATATTTTGTACTCTATTTTATCATTAGAACCTACTTATAAGTAAAAATATTTTATCAATAAAAATATACTTCTCGTAAGTGAGGGTCTAACTAAAAAAACTGCAGTCGAAGTAGGTGAATGGTAGGCACATGAGAACCTGCTAAACTGTTCATAATTGATTCATTCTAAAAGTAAGCACAACAAATCTCTCATTAAAACTTCTTGACATAAGAATGACAATATGGCAATTTCTGGTTAACCATGTAATAGTGTTGATGATAATCTTCTGCTAACCAAAAAGTTGAGACTTGCCTAATTTTAGTTGCAATTGCATAACCTTTATGTTTGAGAGTAGCAATTAACTGGCTGGCAATCTGTTGTTGCAACTCAGTATAACAAAAAATTGCACTTAAATACTGATCTCCAATATCTGGACCTTGCCCATTCGTTTGAGTAGGATCATGGATTTCAAAAAAATATTTAATTAAGCCTTCATAATTAATAATTCGCGGATCAAATACTACACGAATAACTTCTAAATGCCCGCTAGAACCACTACACACATCTTTATACGATGGATAGAGGGTATGTCCGCCACTATAGCCAACCTGAGTTTTTACTACTCCAGGTAATTGTTGCAAATAGTATTCAACACCCCAAAAACATCCAGCAGCTAAAATTACTTCTTCACTATCTTCAATCTGAGTATTTGCCACAAAATCAAGGGCTAATGAATTAACACAATGCCGGGTATTAAGTGGCGTAAAACCTTCACCATGAAACACATGCCCTAAATGTGCATGGCACCTATTACATAAAATCTCAATTCGTCTGCCATCAGCATCAGGCTCACGTTTAACCCGGCCGCTAATTTCCAAATCAAAACTGGGCCAACCGCAACCAGAATGAAATTTATGTTCTGCCCTAAAAAGAGCTATGCCGCATTGGCGACATAAATATGTTCCAGCTTGATCAAAATCATTATATTCCCCACTGCCTGAATATTCAGTGGCTCTTTCTACAATAATCTTTCGAGCATCCGGAGTTAAACTTGCAGTCTTTAACATTTATAACTTATCCTTAAATCATCCGCCAAACTTGTCTGTTTTCAATGCTTCAAACTGATCAATAGTAAACCTAGCATGTTGTCACGTTGGTTGCTTTTAATTAATAAATTTATAGCCAGTTTTTGTTGCTAGAGGACTCTATTATAACATTTTTGTTGTTTATATAAAGGCGTGCGATTAAAAATATGCTACAATCTGTTTCTTAATCCAAATTTAATAACAATTAAAAATCATAGTAATTCATATTTAGAGTAAACTTATGCAAGAGACTTATAATTTTCAAGATATTGAAAAAAGGCAACAAAAAAAATGGCTTAATAATAAATCATTTATAGTAAATGAACAGTCCACTCAACCAAAATATTATTGTTTATCTATGTTACCATACCCATCGGGTAAACTACATATGGGGCATGTTAGAAATTATACAATTGGTGATGCATTAGCCAGATTTTATAAAATGAAAGGCTTTAATGTTCTACAGCCCTTTGGCTGGGATGCGTTTGGATTACCTGCAGAAAATGCAGCGCTACAAAGCGGTACGCCGCCAGCTAAATGGACTTATCAAAATATTGCTTATATGAAAGAACAGCTTCAAAGTCTTGGGCTTGGAGTGGATTGGTCTCGCGAGTTTGCTACCTGTGCACCCCAATATTACCGGCATCAACAATGGTTATTTACCCAATTATATACCAAAGGAATTATCTACCGTAAAAATGGCGTAGTTAATTGGGATCCGGTTGATCAAACTGTTTTAGCTAATGAGCAGGTAATTGATGGGAGGGGCTGGCGTTCCGGTGCTACAGTGATAAAAAAAGAAATACCCATGTATTATTTTAAAATTACTCAGTATGCCGAAGAATTACTAGATGACCTAGATAAACTAGATGGCTGGCCCGAGCAAGTAAAAACCATGCAAAAAAACTGGATTGGGAAATCCAAAGGAATGGAAATAAGCTTTCTCACTTCAGATAACGATAAACTAACTGTATTTACTACGCGGGTAGATACGTTGATGGGGGTTACTTATGTAGCTATCGCTAGCGAACACCCTCTAGTCCAAGCAGCTTTAAAATTAAAACCAGAACTAGCCCAATATATAGCAACATGTAGCCGAGGCAGCGTTTCTGAAGCTCAATTTGCAACTATGGAAAAAACAGGAGTTTTTAGCGGTCTTTATGTAACACACCCAATCACTAAGGAACAAATCCCTGTATGGATTGCTAATTATGTACTGATGAACTATGGTTCTGGTGCCGTTATGGGGGTTCCTGCACATGATGAACGGGATTTCACCTTCGCTCAAAAATATAATTTACCAATTAAACAGGTTATTACTCCTTTAGCCCCCAAAGAATTAGCTTCCACAGACAATATAACACATCCATTGACACAAGCTTATACTGAACATGGAATTTTAATCAATTCTGGAACCTTAGACGGGCTTAATTTCGATGAAGCTTTCACTCAAATTGAACAAATACTTACTCCTAAAGGATTGGCTAAGACTAAAATTAATTATAGATTACGTGATTGGGGTATTTCACGGCAACGTTATTGGGGCTGTCCTATTCCGATTATTCACTGTGAAACTTGTGGCGATGTGTTAGTTCCCGAAAGTCAATTACCAGTAATTTTACCAGAAGATATTATTCCCGATGGTTCAGGTTCACCTTTAGCTAAAGATTCTAGATTTTATGAAACTCTGTGCCCTAAATGTGGCGCCCATGCAGTACGGGAAACGGATACCATGGATACTTTTGTGGATTCAAGCTGGTATTATGCACGCTATACTTCAAGTGACTGCACTAGTAAAATTTTAGACGACAGAGTGAATTATTGGACACCGGTTGATCAATATATCGGTGGGGTAGAACATGCCATTCTACATTTATTATATGCTCGATTCTTTCATAAATGCTTACGTGATTTAGGTTTAGTAAAATCAAATGAACCATTTACCAATCTATTAACCCAAGGTATGGTAATTGCTGAAACATTTTATCGCAATCAAGAAAACGGACAAAAAATCTGGTTTAATCCAGCAGATGTTAAGCTATCTTTAAATGAAAATACTCAAACTAATACTGCAGTTTTAGTTAGCGACAACCTACCCGTGATAATCGGTGGTATTGAAAAAATGTCTAAATCTAAAAATAACGGCATTGATCCACAAATTATTATCAATCAGTACGGAGCAGATACCGCGCGTTTATTTATGATGTTTGCGGCTCCTCCAGAACTATCCTTAGAATGGTCAGATAATGGAATTGAGGGCGCCAATCGCTTCATCCGTCGGTTGTGGCGTATAATTTATGACCATACTCAAAATGGAATTACCACTAAATATACTAAAGGGCAACTCAGCACTGAACAACAAAAATTGCGTACCCATTTACATCAAACTATACTTAAAGTAACACATGATTTTGAAGTACGCAAGCAATTTAACACTGCAATAGCCAGTGTAATGGAATTATTAAATAACTACACTCGAACAAGTTTACTCGATACCAACGGACGGCAATTAGCACAAGAGCTGTTAGAAACTGTAGTAATTATGCTATCGCCCATAATTCCACATATTTGTGAAGAATTATGGCAGACATTGCATCCGGGTACCGAATTACTTAATCAACCCTGGGCAATAGTAGACAATGCAGCATTAACCACTAATGAAATAGAAATGGTAGTTCAGGTAAATGGTAAATTGCGTGGTAAGATTATGATAGATAAAGCTTTAACTAAAGAACAAATTGAACAACTCGCGCAACAAAATCCCAATGTACAAAAATTTATTGATAATCAAACAATTAAAAAAATTATTGTCGTACCTAATAAACTAATAAACATTGTGATTTAATGAAGCGGACTGGAAAAAAGATGTAAGCCCCAATCAATAATTAGATAATATTACTTGGGGTTTACAGCTGCAACCCTTATTTCCAGGGTTGCATATTCTTTTAGTGGTTACAGGAGTTATTTTACTAAACAATCATACTACTTTAAACCTGCATTTTTGGTAGACATACTCAATACAAAAAAATAACTAACATTCCCGAGAAAAAACTTGTCTTACAATATCAAAACTAAAACCACGACTAGTTAAAAATTTAGTCTGTTTAAATTTATCATCTGATGTTTTAGCAATTAAGCCAAATTTCTTGATTAAGATCTGTGTAGCTTGGGCAACCTCATCAAGATTAGCTTCCTTAACCACTTCATTTATTAATTCCACATCACTTACTTTTTGCAGAAGATCATACTTGAGTTTTAATAGCCCATATTTATTGCTTTTTCTAGCCAAATACCCTTTAATATAGCGTAAATCCGATAAGTAACCCTTATCAACTAATTCTTGCAGTACTTGAGAAATCATACCTTCATCAGCAGAATATTGCTTAAGTTTATTAAATAGCTCTATCTGTCCGTATTCTCGTCTAGATAAGTACGAAAATGCCAAAGTTTTTATTTCTTTGGCATTTAAATTATTCAGCAGCTGGCTCACGTTCAGCTATTGCAACCTCTGGCATTTTAATTCCTGAGGATAATGCTCTAATTTTTCCCTCAATTTCTGTAGCAATATCTGGGTGCTCATTTAAATATTCACGCGAGTTATCTTTCCCCTGACCAATCTTCTTCCCTTGATAACTGTACCATGCTCCAGCCTTCTCCACAATATTATTAAATACGCCAAGTTCAATCAATTCACTATTGCGAGAAATACCCTCGCCATAAAGAATCTCAAATTCAGCTTGTCTAAAGGGGGGTGCAACTTTATTTTTAACTACTTTCACTCGAGTTTCACTACCAATTACATCTTCACCTTTTTTAATTGAACCAATCCGGCGAATATCTAGACGTACTGAGGCATAAAATTTTAAAGCGTTTCCTCCAGTTGTGGTTTCAGGCGAACCAAACATTACTCCAATTTTCATTCGAATCTGGTTAATGAATATAACTAAAGTATTCGTACGCTTAATATTCGCAGTTAATTTGCGTAGAGCTTGTGACATTAACCGTGCTTGTAAGCCCATATGGCTATCCCCCATATCGCCTTCTATCTCAGCTCTTGGAGTTAATGCGGCCACCGAATCCACTACCACCACATCAACACTACCGCTTCTAACTAGCATATCCGCAATTTCTAGCGCTTGTTCACCAGTATCAGGCTGAGAAATTAATAAATCATCTATTTTAACCCCTAATTTACGTGCATATACTACATCTAATGCATTTTCCGCATCAATATAAGCACAAGTACCGCCCTTTTTCTGAGCTTCTGCTACCACTGATAAACAAAGCGTAGTTTTACCACTTGATTCAGGACCAAATATTTCAACAACCCGCCCTTTAGGTAATCCGCCTACACCAAGAGCCAAGTCAATACTTAATGACCCTGTAGAAATTACTTGTATATCATTAGCAATTTGCGTCTCATTCATACGCATAACCGATCCTTTACCAAATTGTTTTTCAATTTGAGCAAGTGCCGCCTGCAATGCTTTTGCTTTTTCATTATCCATTATCTATTATCCTTCATTTCAATAGTTCTGTTTTTTTAAGTTAATTGCGTAGTTAATTGAGTGATTACCGACCATGAACTGACTCTAAAATTTAAACCTATCATTATTTTCTTCACCCACTAAATAGTCAATATTCGTTTCAAACAATTTTTTCTCATCATATTCATTCTCACCATTGCGGGTAATTAAAATAGTATCTAAAAGAGGTCTTTTACCAAATACTCCGATTAATTTACCGCCGATTCGTAACTGAGATTTTAACTGCTGTGGTATATGATGCATCCCTCCACCAATTAATATTCGGTCAAAAGGAGCTCTGCCTGCTAAACCATTAATACCATCACCAGCAATAAGGCTTACATTATTAATGCCAGCATACGTTAAATTTTGCGCTGCCAATTGTTTATTTTGTTCATTAATTTCAATAGAATATACAAAATCAGCCATTCGTGCTAATAACGCAGTTACATAACCGCTTCCAGTGCCTATTTCAAGAACTTTGTCAGTTCGAAAAATTGACAAATTTTGCAGTAATAATGCCTCAAGGCGCGGATTAAGCATAGACTGCCCACCTGGCAAAGGAATTTCTAAATCAGAAAAAGCTAATTCTTTGTACTTATTGGGCACAAATTTCTCACGCCCTATATTTCTAAACAAGGCTAATATCTCTTTATTATTTACATCACACGGACGAATTTGCTGCTCCACCATATTAAATCGAGCTTGTTCGTTATCCATTATTCATCTCCTCACACTCCTAATGTACAATTTGTACATGGGGGATCTACTCCCACCACATAACCTTATATGCTATACAACATCAAATCTCTTATTTACTATCTGTTGTAGCTTTTTTAACTAATTCCTGCACTACTTCTACCAACCTCTCCGGCACAGCAGGCATTACTTGATACTTATCTGCCACAATAAAAGTAGGCGTGCCAGTTATATTATATGCTTCAGTTAATTTTTTAGCCTCAGCAGCTTTGCTGTTTGCTGTAAAGGAATTATAAGTTGCTAAAAATTTATCCACCTGGTCCTTAGATAATCCATTTTGAGCTAGAAAAGTTTTTAACTCTACCGGATTAGTTAAATCACGTCGATCAAAAAAGGCATTAAATGCAGGCATATATAATTTATTTAAATTCATTAATTTTATAGTTATATTAAGTTTAGCAAAATTCATACTATTTTGATCCCATGCTACATGAATTTTATCAAAATCAATTTTTTTATTCGGCAATAATGTTTTCTCAAGCATCGGCTCAATATCTCGACAATGAATACAAGTAAATGCAAAAAATTCTTTAACATTTACCATTCCCTTGGGTTCATTAGTAAGTGGCACTCCAGAAATTATAGTATAATCAGTACCTTCAACCACAGGCTTAGACAAAGCCCAAACATTATTAAAGGCCAACCCACTTAAAAAGCTAATCAATAATAATTTCATTTTAATTATTTTATACATAATTCCTTCCTATAAAAAAACATATACTCATCGTCTTTGAATCCTGGACGTTGTCGAACTTGACACAAGACTCTTCATATAAAATAAATATTTCTATTTTGTTATCCGAATTAAAGCAGCATTAATTTGCTGATCCGACAACTGATTAATAATAGTCTGCGCTTTTGCCTCATTAGATATGGGACCAATTATAACGCGGTTAACCGATGTGCCACCAATTTGCTGAGTTTTAACTCTGGAATCAATTCCCAATAATGCTAACCGTCCTCGCATATCACTTGCTAATTCTGCATCAGTAAATGCCCCTGCCTGAATCAAAAATTTAGTATCATCCTTTACTTTTCCGGCACTAGAATTATTGCTATGTCCCATACTATTTGCGGCTGGAGCACCGCCACTTGCAACTTTTCTCTCTTGCAATACATCATAAAAATCATAATTCATGGGAGCAGATGCCACCCTTGATTTCATCCGCCCAGAAGAAGCTTCACGAATTTTAGTGCCAGGCTCTAAAATAAGCGGTGCAGAACTTACTAAAGCACCACTTGTCCCTACATTCTTTTTAATAAATTGTGTTGGTTCATTATTCAAATAAACAGCTAAACCGCCAGCAATAGCAATTCCAAAAACTAAACCAATCAAAAATTTATTCATAAATCACCCATTTATTCAAAATGATTTCGCACCCCACTAACTAAAATTACGTTGGCTATATTGCATACTTTGAGCAATATGTACTGTTTCAATTGCTTTTTGTTGCCCTAAATCAGCAATAGTGCGCGCAACTTTCAATATTTTATAATAAGCTCGTGCAGAAAGAGCCATTTTCTCACTCAATTGCGTTAATAAAGTTCTTGCTGATTCCGTTAATACGGCGTATTCTAAAATCTCTTGATTATTTAATGCATAATTTAATTTATTTTGACGCTGCAATTGGATATCTCGCACTTCAAAGACGCGTTTACGCACCACTGCTGAATCTTCGCCCATGGGCAAATAAGCTAATTCATCGGCTTTTAAATAAGGCACTTCAACCACTAGGTCAATCCGATCTAAAAATGGGGCTGATAATTTTGTACAATAACGACTCACTTGCGAGGGCGAGCAAACACATACTTTTTGTGGATGCCCCCGGTTGCCACAAGGGCACGGATTCATTGCTGCAATCAACTGAAAATCTGCTGGAAATTCAACTTTATACCGTGCTCGTGATAGACTAATTTGCTTAGTCTCCAACGGTTCACGCAGCACTTCAATAACTGAACGCTCAAATTCAGCAATCTCATCTAAAAATAATACCCCATTATGTGCCAGACTAATTTCGCCAGGCATGGGATAATGTCCGCCCCCAACAATTGCCGCACTAGAACTACTATGGTGGGGTTGCCGAAATGGGGCCTTACCCCACAAATCTAAATTAAATCCACTATTCGATACCGAGTAAATTGAAGCGGTGGTAATTGCCTCACGATCATTTAACAGAGGCAATATTGTTACTATACGTTGTGCCAACATAGATTTACCACACCCAGGATTCCCCACCATTAGTAAGGAATGCCTACCACTTGCCGCTATTTCCAGGGCAGTTTTAGCACTCATCTGCCCGCGCACCTGATTCAAGTTAAGTTCATTAATTGTGGTTTTCGGATTACATGCTCTAATTCCAGCATCCATAACCGGTAAAATCAAATTCTCTCCAGTAATATGCAGCACCACCTGAGATAAACTCCCTGCAGCATAAACTGTAACCCCATCAACCAAACTTGCTTCATCAGCATTACTTTGAGGTAATATAAAACCTCGGGAACTTTCTCGTGCATTATACGCAATAGCTAAAGCACCTTTTATAGCCCGTAACCCTCCATCTAGAGCCAATTCACCAGCAAATTCAAAATTACCCATCTCTAGATGGGGTTTAATTAAACCGCTAGCCAATAATACACCTAATGCAATTGGCAAATCAAACCGGGAAGAGTCTTTAGGTAGATCTGCCGGAGCTAAATTTACAGTAATTCTACGAGCTGGAAATTCAAACCCTGACATTTGTATTGCCGACCGAACCCGATCACGGCTTTCTTTTACCTCAGTATCTGGCAAACCAACAATTGCAAAACTCGGCAACCCATTAGCAACATGTACCTCAACAATTACCTCAGGTGCAAGCATACCTTTGGTACTACGCGTATAAAGTCTAGCAAAACCCATAATGTAGCCCTTTAAATTATATTAACAACGGCTACATCATGGACAGATTATATCATATTCTACCATTTTTTTGAGAGACTCTGTTTAGTATAAATCTGCATGCGTAACTCACGATGCACCAATTCTAACAAAAGAAACTTATATCTTTTGCGAAATACACGCAAACACCTATTTCATAAATAAATAACCTATTAAATCAATAGCCAATACCAGCGTTAATTTCATATTAATTTGAATCAATAGTAGGGGGAATCGAAAAAATGTTTTACCCTAGAGGCAAATTCGGAAGCGTTTCTACATAATAGGGAGTCATTAGCCCATAATCTTTAAACCCGAGTAATTGAGAATATCCCCGCGCCATGGCGTCCGGCATTAATAATACCGATAAATGTTCGAGTCCCAATTGTTTTGCCAGATTGATTTGGGCACATGCTATTGCGGTTGCCACTCCATGCCCGCGACACTCGGGAAAAACAAATACATTGTATAAACCCCCAGTTTTAAAATGGTTAAATTTTCGATCAATTACTAGAGAACTAATTCCTGCAATAACTCCATCGAGTTTGGCACAATAATTTATGCATACTGGATCTTCCATTTCCGCTTGAATTATTGTCCAATCTAAAATATGTTGGGTAATATTGGGCAAACAAAAGACTTCACAAAATATATTAGCAAACTCATATGCCTGCTCTCGTGTTTTAATTATTTCCACCGTAACTCTATCCGGACAAGGCACAGTATTAGCTGCATCTAGATCCAATAACATTCCATAAAAAGGGCCGGGAGTTTCAAAATGCTGTTGCAGTACTTCTTCAATTTCAGCTGATTGAGTCTCCGGAGTAACCCAGACAATCAACGGCTCATTTAGATTATTGTGCAACTCTTTTAATTCTTCAATTAAATTGAGATTATCCAATGGTTGTTTGAGACATATGCCATTAAAATAAATCTCATTAAGCTGGGTAATAAACGTGATAGCCTGTGGATCATACCTTAAATTAGGTTGAGTTACAGGAATTATTTGATACGACCTAAACATTTCTACAAAAGTAGAGCGAATTGCTTGATCTTCTATTTGCATAAATTTATACCTTTACTTATAATAACAACGGTTCTAATAGAATTAATTTAATAAATTCTATATATTACTTCTTTCATAACAATTAAAATTATCCACCATATCTAGCTTGCGATTTTATCATATTACGGGTATCAACAATTTTAGCGCTAATTACATCATTTAAAGTTGCATCTGCTTTTTTAGCTTTTAATGCCATAGTATATTGCTCTAGAGCTGCCTTATAATTAGCGATGAGATACTGCAAATTACCTAAAGCATAATAATATTTTTGCTCATTATTTAGCATAGTATCTGAATTAATAAATGCAAGACGTGACCAAATTTCACTATCATCAGGATATGAATTACTTAAATTTTCTAACTTTTGCAAAGCTTGTTTAAATAATTTAGCTTTTATATATAAGTCAATTTGCCCAAGCCATAAATTTTTATATGTCGGGTAAATATCCAATCCATATGAATACGTTTTATCAGCTAAAGAAAAATTTCCACTAAAAGTAAGTAGTGCTGCTTTTAAACTTATTACCGCGGGATGTTCTCGATACTCAGAGTTACCAATTTTGGCCAACGCATTTAAACCATTGCTAAATTTTTTATCTAAATAATGGGCAAAAGCAAGCCCGTAGTACTGAGCATCAAGACTAGTATACTTTTTAGCTTTAATTGCAAGGTCGTAAAAATTAACGGCCTCATTTGCACCAATTTGGCGCACACGACATTTTTCACGCATAAGTAAAAAACTGCTGGTGTCAGGACGCATTTTAACATTAAATTGATTAGCTCGTTCAGTAGCTTCACTCAACCTCTCGGACGTGACTGGGTGAGTGCGCAAAAATGCATAAGCTTCACTGTCATTAAACTTTTCATTATCTCTTAAGCGTTGAAAAAACTCTGGCATGGCATGAGGATCGTAGCCTGCATTATACATAAGTTTTTGTCCTACCCGGTCAGCCTCCCGTTCAAAGTCACGTGAAAATGACAACATGTTTTGAATGCCAAGCCCTTGCGCACTATTCATAGCTAATACACCAGCTGCTGGATTAACAATTGCCATTAAGCCTCCGGCAATAACTCCAGCTAATGATTTCCATTGTTCTCGCTGATAATTCGCAATATTGCGAAAAATGTGATGTTGTACCACATGACTAATTTCATGTGCCATAACCGAAATCAACTCGGCTTCCGTATGAGTATAATATACTAAGCCGTTATAGACGCAAATATAGCCACCAGGGAGCGCAAAAGCATTAATTTGTTTATCTTTAATAATATAAAAATTGAAGTCTTCCCCCGCCATTGGTGAATAACTAACTAAATCCGAGCCAACTTCATTAAGATAAGTAAGTATATCGTAATCATTAAGCATTTCACCTTGACTGGCAATATCCAGAATAACTTGATGCCCTAAAAAATTGGCTTCAAATGGCGTCATAGCCGTACGATCAGCATCGCCCATATCAGGTAATAAACTATTATACTCAGAAGGCACGGCACAACAGGTAGTGGCAAATGCAGAAAACATCGTTATCTCAAATATTTGCCTTAAAAACCCTCGACGGCTAATATCTTTAATCAATTCAAGCTGATACTGTGGAGCTTTATGTCTAGATTTATAAAGTAAGTCAATATATTTGGCAAGTTGCTTCATTGTTATATTAATTTATTGAAATCAAATTTTGTAATTATATCATATCGACATTAAGATATGGTCTATGAAGTAGATACTAAAACCGAATGAAGTGCCAAGGTTCATCGATGATGAGTATATATTCGAAAATTTTTAGTGTCCCAAAGTTAGGTAAAGTAGTTTATAATTACTATCTTTATTATATTAAACTAGGCTTAGTGGTTTTTTAAACAACTACCAAGCCAATTAAAAGCTAAAGGAATTATTTACACATGGAACAATATCACGGTACCACAATTATTGCAGTTCGTCGCCCTAATTCAGTAAGCCTTGGCGGAGACGGACAAGTTACGTTAGGGAATGTAGTAATAAAATCAACGGCACGCAAAATACGCCGTTTATATAACACCCAAGTAATTGCTGGCTTTGCCGGAGGGACTGCTGATGCATTTACTTTATTTGAACGTTTTGAAGAAAAATTAGAAAAATATCAAGGGAATTTATTACGTTCCGCAGTAGAACTCGCTAAAGACTGGCGAACTGAACGCAGCTTAAGACGCTTGGAAGCAATGTTAGTTGTGGCTAATAAAGAACATTCTTTAATTATTACCGGCAATGGTGATGTATTAGATCCAGAACATGGCATTGCAGCAATTGGTTCGGGTGGAGC
>JAGOUD010000152.1 GCA_018061465.1 Burkholderiales bacterium | reverse complement strand
TCGATAATTATGAAGCTATTTTTAGCTAAAGGTGAAAAAATATTAACATTATTGTAGATTTTGCTAAAATTATTGAGCAATAAAGTTTTTATATTATCAAAATCTATTGCCAGATGAGTTCCATATTTTAAATTGATTGTGTGTAATATTTTGTCATTAAATAAATTAATTAAAGCAGGAATACTAGTAATCATGGATTTTAATTGTAAAATAATTGTGGGAATTATAAATAGTGGAACACATAAAAATACGAAAAATACTAATAAAGATAGTGTAAAGCTTATTATACTGCGTTTTATTTTAAACTTTAAATTAATTTTTTCTACAAGTGGATTGAAGATATAAGTTAAAATCAGGGCTATGATAAATGGAGTAAGTACTCTGCCGAGTATAACAATTGCAGTAAAAACACCTACTACTACAAGTAGCAAGCTGATTAATAGTTTTATATTAGTATTGTTGTGCATGGTTTGAGCTCTGATCTTCTGTTTAGTAAAACGTAATTATACTATTTTGAGGCGCTATTATGCAGAATTCTATTACTTATAAAGATGCTGGGGTTGATATTCATACAGGGGATAAATTGGTTGAATTAATTAAACCAATGGCTAAACGTACTATTCGCAAGGAAGTTTTAGCCGGAATTGGCGGTTTTGGAGCAATGTTTGAATTAGGGAATAAATATAAAAATCCGGTTTTAGTCTCAGGTACCGATGGAGTTGGCACTAAGCTAAAATTGGCGTTTTTACTTGATCGGCATAATACCATTGGTATTGATTTAGTTGCTATGTCAGTTAATGATATTTTAGTTCAAGGAGCTGAACCATTATTTTTTTTGGACTATTTTGCCTGTGGTAAACTCAATTTAGAAGTAGCCAGTAGTGTAATTAGCGGTATTGCTCAAGGTTGTGAAGCATCAGGATGTGGCTTAATTGGTGGGGAAACTGCAGAAATGCCTGGAATGTATCCTGATAATGAATATGATTTAGCCGGATTTGCGGTGGGCGCTGTAGAAAAAGATAGTATTATTGATGGTTCATCAATTAGCCCAGGGGATATAATTTTAGGCTTAGAAAGTAGTGGATTTCATTCAAATGGTTATTCTTTAGTAAGAAAAGTGCTTGGCGAAACACAGTTAGATTTAAACTCGGCTTATGATGATACCCAAAGTTGGGCAGATGCATTGTTAAAACCAACAATGTTATATGTAAAACCAGTCTTGGAATTAATTAAACAATTTAAAATTAATGGTATGAGCCATATAACTGGCGGTGGCTTAACTGGTAACCTACCACGAGTTTTCCCTCAAAATTTAGCGGCGCATATTAAACTTGATGCCCTGCCACAGATAAAATTGTTTACTTGGATGGCTAAGGCTGCTAATTTGACTCAAATACAAATGCTAGAAACTTTTAATTGTGGTATTGGCTATGTAGTGGTAGTTCCACCGTATGAAACTGCCAAAATTGAAGAGTATTTGCAGGATCAATTTCAGATAAAAACATATCAATTAGGCGAGGTAGTCATGCGTCAGGATCAAGAGGTTATATATACTCTATAGCGGTGGTGGAATTAGCATATTTTCCCGATAAAAGATCAATTCATTGATTGATTCTTTTATATCAGCCAGTGCTTCATGGAGATTATGTTTGGCAAATTTACCATAAAGATGTGGATACCAACGCTTTGCAAGTTCTTTAATAGTGCTGACGTCTAAATTGCGATAATGCAAATAGCCCTCTAGTATAGGCATGTGTTTTACTAAAAATTTGCGATCCTGATGAATCGTATTGCCGCATAGCGGCGATTTACCTTTATAAATGTATTTTTTAATAAGCCCCAATAATTCTTGTTCAACAATGGGTATAGTGTGAGTGGATTGTTTAACGCGTTCAATTAAGCCAGACCTAGTATGTGTGGCTAAATTCCACTTATCCATTTTAGTTAATTCTGCTTCAGGTTGTGCAATAGCATATGAGGCGGATTCAGCTAGAATATTTAGATTACTATCGGTAATTACCACTGCAATTTCAATAATCACGTTATCTATAACTGAAAGTCCAGTCATTTCCATATCTAGCCAGACTAAGTTATTTTCATGTTTTAAGCTGGTTGACATCAATAGCCCCTTTATTGTTGTTATTTGGTGTGTTTTCTGGGAATGTGCGGGAATATAGTATAACACGTAGATATGTAAGACCATAAATTAGTTAAGAAATATTTGTTGTTGACTATCTCGTGTTGTACGGGCGTAAGTGTATCACTTATTTATAGGTTTAAACAACTTTTAATTGTATCCGAACACATATTTTATGGTATGGTGCTATGCATTGACATGATCTTATGCAGGTTTTTATATACTGTAAGCTCAAATAATGTAAAATCACGTCAATTAATAATATAAATATATAAATGATCAGGATATTTTGCTATGCAAACTGAATTAATAAGTGCTGCCGATTTACTGTGTGAGTTTTTAACTGAAGAATTACCGCCCATTGATCTAGAGAAAAATATTGGTGAGAGTTTTGCCCGTAATTTAACGGCTCAATTGAGTAGTTTTATTCCTAGTCAAGCACAATATCATTTTTTTGTTACCCCACGCCGTTTTGGGTGCATAATTAATCAGGTAGCTATGGTGGAGCCTGAACAAAAATTATCTAAACGGGGTCCGGCAATTGCTACTGCACTAAATAATAATATGCCAACTAATGCGTTATTAGGTTTTGTGAAAGCATGTGGAATT
Source organism: Burkholderiales bacterium (assembly GCA_018061465.1). Lineage (GTDB taxonomy): Bacteria > Pseudomonadota > Gammaproteobacteria > Burkholderiales > UBA11063 > Aquella. The sequence goes on along the minus strand of JAGOUD010000152.1, from coordinate 2,408 downwards.
AACAGCTGGCAAGATTTGGAGCAAAAAGAAGATGGCTATTTTTATGCGCAAAAAATTATTCCGGGGCGTAAATTAACTGAGGTATTGATAGAAGCTATAAACGTAGCACTGAAAAAACTACCTATTGCTAAAAATATGCGGTGGGGTAATCACAGCTATCATTTTGTGCGTCCAGTACATAATTTAGTGCTAATGTGGGGGAACTCTGTAATTTGTGCTGACGGTGAAATTTTAGGATGTTCTCCAGTTAATTATACTTTTGGGCATAGGGTAATGAGTCAGGGTAAATTAGTTATTACTCAAGCAACTACGTATATGCAACAAATGTTGGATGATGGGCGGGTTTATGCCGATTTTGCGCGAAGGCGAGAATACATAGTGCATAGTTTACACAATGCAGCAGATAGTCGTAATTTAGTTATTTGTAATACGCCAGGATTATTGGACGAAGTGACAGCACTGGTGGAGTATCCGGTTATATTATGTGGTGAGTTTAGTTCATCATTTTTAAATGTTCCTCAAGAATGTTTAATTTTATCTATGGCTAAGCATCAAAAATATTTTGCCCTGCGTGATGATCATGGTAATCTGACTAATAAGTTTTTGTGTGTAGCCAATATTGATTCTGCTAATCCAGAGGTTATTATTAAGGGTAATCAAAAGGTGTTGGCCGCGAGACTTGGTGATGCTAAATTTTTCTATGAAACTGATTTGAAGCAGGAGTTATCCAAATTTGCTCAGAAATTAGATACAGTTATTTATCATCACTTGCTTGGGACACAGTTAGAACGCATACATAGATTGCAAAATATTGCCAGCCAAATAGCGCCAACTTTTAATCTCACTCCAGAAATAGCCCATAGAACCGCATTATTAATTAAAGCTGATTTAACTACTGAAATGGTTAATGAATTTCCTGAGTTGCAAGGGGTTATGGGGAAATATTATGCCATTGCTCAAGGAGAAAGTATTGAGGTTGCACATGCAATTGAGCATCATTATTACCCCAGGTTTAGTGGCGATCAATTGCCCGATACACCGTTGGCTACCTTAATGTCACTTAGTGATAAACTAGAAATATTAATTGGTATTTGGGGGATAGGACTAATTCCAACTGGAGAAAAAGATCCATTTGGTTTACGCCGTGCCGCTTTAGCAGTGGTTAGAATTTTACTTCGTGAGCCACTAAATATACTTAATTTATTACAAATTACGCATAGTGCTTTTGTTGGCATAACCTTAAATTCTAATGTAATTGATGAGGTCTATCAATTTATTATGCAGCGGTTAGCTAATTACTTGATAAGTGTGGAGAAATATCCAGTTGCGTGCGTAAATAGTATTCTAGCAATTAGACCAGTTAATTTTAACTATTTAATTAGTTTACTGGATATATTGCAGAACTTTGCTCAAGATTCAACTAATCAATCCTTACTAGAAGCCAATAAACGCATACGAAATATTATAGATAAAAATAATATTTCATTTTCTAATCTGTCAATCCCGATTCAAATTAAATTATTTACTACTATAGAAGAACACAATTTATACTCACTCTTAACTACGTTAGAGGAGCAAATAAAACAGCATGCATTAAATCATAATTGGCAAGAGTTTTTTCTTATGTTATCCCAATTTAATCAACCCATAACTGCTTTCTTTAAGGAAGTAATGGTCATGGATGAAAATATGGAGGTACGCACCAACAGAATTATATTGCTGCTTACTGTATATAAGATGCTTAATCAAGTATGCGAACTATCAGAATTAATATAGGGTGAATACATGAAAATAATTATTTTAGACCGTGATGGGGTGATTAATCAAGATAGCCCGGATTATATTAAAAGCGCTGAAGAGTGGGAGCCCATTCCAGGCAGCTTAGAGGCAATTTCCCATTTAACTAAAGCCGGATATAAAATTATTGTTTGTACCAATCAGTCGGGTATTGGGCGTGGTATGTATACAATGGAAACGTTAAATGAGATTCATCAAAAAATGCATCGCTTAGTTGATCAAGCTGGTGGAGAAATTGCAGCTGTTTTTATCTGTCCTCACAAGCCGGAGGACAATTGTGAGTGTAGAAAACCTAAACCCAAAATGATTCTTGATATTTGTGAACGGTTTAATATTGATGTAAATGCTAAAGTTATGATGGTGGGTGATAGTTTACGTGATTTAGAAGCTATTGCTTTTGCCGGAGGAATACCAGTTCTTGTGAAAACTGGCAATGGAAAGAAGACTTTTATTAAGCATACTCTTCCGCCCCATACTTTGGTTTTTGAAAATTTATTAGCATTTAGTGAATATCTAATAGAATTAAAGGAAAATAATGAAGAATAAAGTGTCACCACTTATTGTTTTGCGCTCAACATTGTTATGGACTATTATGGCGTTAACTAGTATAC
>JAGOUD010000017.1 GCA_018061465.1 Burkholderiales bacterium | reverse complement strand
AAAAATTTATATAATATAATTTTGTGGGCAGTATTTAGCAGTCTATCACTAACCCGATAGGTGTTATAATCTTAATATACTCATCGTCTTTGAAGAATCCAAATACTTTGAGTATGTATACTCTGCAAGTATGGGAGTATTATTAAGAGGTTAGCACATGTATACTCGGGGCGTCATGGTACGCTTTGAGTATATATTGTCAGCAATTCCCCAAAAGCGTAAATTATTTTTTATTAAGAACGCAGTAGCCGAAGCGTAATATTATATTTGGTAAAATAGCAAAGAGCCAGTAAGGGCAATCCACCGCTTAAGCCAGATACAACTCCGGTGATAATTCCCCACATAAATCGATGCCCATAGTGTGACACCCATAAGAGTGAAATTGGAGAGACAATAGTCTCATATAAAGAAAATAATAGTGTGAGGATTATTATATCTTTAATAACCACCTGGATTGTATAGCTATTTGTCTTAGTAATTAACTTAATGCCATAATTAAAATAATGTACCCCTAAATGGTAAATAATCAAACTAATGCTTACACTAAAAAAAGCTGATACTAAGCCAACAATATAATCATTGTTAGTAAACCTATAGGTAAGGCTTTGTAAATAGAACATAAACATGAGCAAGAATCCGGCAATTAAACTAAGACATAACAGCCCCTTAATTTTTATGACTGGTTCATCCATTAGTTTAGAGAAGTAATTTTTAATTATTGGATTAAGCCCACGCAGTATGCAAATTAACGCCAGAAATGCTACGGTAAAACCAATTAGAGACATGTATAATAGATTATTTATAATTAAAGAATTGCTAATTGCTACAAATGGAATAGTAAATACCTCGATAATAATTAGAAATACAACTATTTTCCAGTTAAAGGGAATGGTTATAAATTTTTTCATGGGCTACCTCTCAATAGTTAATTATGTTCTCCTGAACGGATAATTTGCTTTATCCATAAGCGATTGGGGTGAAGTGCTTGGCGTAATTTTTCACTGCCCGGAAATGGGGCATTATCAATATATGCGGCAATCATTTCACTACATAGGGGTGCAGTGAGCATGCCCTTACTGCCAAATAGTGCGTTTACGTATAGCCCAGGCAAATAGGGGCACGCTGTTGCTATTTTATAATTAGCATCTAATGCTAACGATTTATAGCATTGATTAAATTGGGTGTAATCTGCAACTGGACCGACTAATGGTAAATAATCTACACTATGCCCCCGTAAATTTACTTTACCCTCAATTGTTGAGTAGTTTATTTGCGTGGCTAATTGTGGAATATAAGGGATTAAATTATTAAAATTTTCCTGATGCTCATCCATTATTATATCCAGATTGGTACTGTTTTTAAAAGTTGCGCCGAGAGTATAATAATTATTTAAATTAGGGGTTATATATCCATTAGTACAAATTATGCTTTTTAATTTTATAGAATTTTTTATTTTGCTAGTTTGTCCCCGAGTGGTATGTAATTTAAGGTTTGCTGTTTGAGGAAATTGATTTAAAAGATGTGAATTACATAGCACTAAGTTAGCTGCATTATCAATTATGCCGCATTGTGTCGCAATTTGCCATTCTTTATGATTAAATTCAAGATTAGTTACTGCTGCATTTAAAATTACTTTAATATTAGTATGGGTAAGTAGTTTATGAATAAATTTAGTTGGGCTCAACCATATGCCCTGCGGATAATAAATCCCATCTGTTGAATTTATACGTATGCCTGATAATTCCTGCATTTGACTATTGTTGACTAAATGATAGAAGTTCGATAATGGGCTGTAACTTAAAAGACGCTGCTGCATTTTTAGCGATCTGGTATTATGCGCCAATTGAATAATTCCACACTGCTGGTATTCAATATCGGATAGCAGTAATGTTTTAACTAGATTGGTAGTATAGTTATGACTACCTAGACTTAATTCCATAAGTGGCGCATTATCTAAACTAAAATTACTGTATAAGATTGCTTGATAATTGCCGCTTGCCCCTGATGCTATGCTGGAATTTTTTTCATAGAGAGTTACACTATAACCGCGCTTGGCTAAACTGTAGGCGGTTGCTGCACCGCTTATGCCAGCGCCTATAACTATTACTTTTTTGGTTAAATTATGATTATATGGTGTTGCATACCATGGTTTTAGTGTCATAGCTTTTTTTGGCAAAATAATTTCAAATTTAATAAATTGTGAGGTTATTTTAGCATGATTTTGATTAAGATGCTAATTTTTATCGGCGATTAGAAAGGATGCAGTTTCTGCCATATCTCATAAAAATCATGTGAGCAAGGCTCTAAAAATTTATAAAACTTTTGATGTCCCATGCATGCTGATAGGTGTTCCAGCTTAGCTAATAATAAGGCACCATTGGACGAACCAAGAATGGCAGATATTGCTAGATAATATTTAACAAAATGCAGTTATTATTAAAAAATACTAATTTACCGTTGTCAACAATAATATTATTAGATCGGTTCCAAAAAGGATTAGAGATACCTGACGATAGTCTGGAGTTCTTAAGAAAGTCCGGCCTAATTACTGGACGAAAACCAAAGTTTTATCTATCAGAAGATGCTTCGATTCACTCTGAAAAAGTTGCTCAATATGTAAAAAATAAAGGCTTTGATAAAGATTATTATAAAAAATTAATATTAGAATATCTCAAGAAGCAAGCAACTAAAGGCGCAGGGAAAGGTGATATTATCAATTTACTTTGGAGTAAGCTGCCAGATATTTTAGATGAGGAACAAAAAAACCATAAAGTTCGTAATTTATTACAAGAACTTCGACAGGAAGGTGCTATTAAAAATGATGGCGTTAAGACTAAACCACGGTGGGTGTTGCTCACTAAAGAGTAATCTTAGCTAAGATTTAGCTAAATCTTAGGATAAATAATGGAGAAGAAAAATTATCAAACTTAGATAAAATTGACTAAGTTATTAATAATGAGCTATAAAATGAACCAAATTGAAACTGAAAATTACAATCTTAGTAAATTAACCAAAGTTAATGTGCAGTACATAAGAATCCGTAAAATTATATATTTTAACATAAAAATCAATTTAATTAGTGGCATTTCAAGCTCCGATTTTTGATTCGTGTGGAAATTTAAGTTGCAGCGTATGGCGTAAATCTGGTACAATCACGAGTTCTGATTATATTGATGATTTAGGGGAGTGCCTAACGGTACGTTACACCCATTTATAAAGGCATAAACATGGCAAAAAAAGTAATTGGCTTTATTAAGCTACAAATTCCAGCCGGTAAGGCTAATCCTTCACCTCCAGTTGGTCCGGCATTAGGTCAACGTGGGTTAAATATTATGGAATTTTGCAAACAATTTAATGCAAAAACTCAAAGCATGGAGCCAGGATTACCTATTCCAGTGATTATCACTGCATATTCTGATAAAAGTTTCACTTTTATAATGAAAACTCCTCCAGCAACTGTGCTAATTAAAAAAGCTCTGAAATTGCAAAAAGGCAGCGCCAGACCTAATTCAGATAAAGTTGGGAAAATTACTCGTGCGCAACTTGAAGAAATTGCTAAAGCTAAAGAAGCTGATTTGACTGCAGCTGATATGGATGCGGCGGTAAGAATTATTGCTGGTTCGGCTAAGAGTATGGGTATTGAAGTGGAAGGGGTAAAATAATATGGCTCGATCAACTAAAAGAGTAAAGGCGTTTGAGCTATTTGATAAAGATAAGCTGTATTCTGCCGCCGAGGCAATTGTTATGGTAAAGACTAGAGCAACAGCCAAATTTGATGAATCGGTTGATGTGGCAATTAATTTAGGAGTTGACCCACGTAAATCTGATCAAATGATTCGTGGTTCATTAGTATTGCCAAATGGTACAGGTAAAACCCTACGGGTTGCTGTATTTGCACAAGGTCAGCAAGCGGAAATCGCCCAAGCTGCGGGTGCTGATATAGTAGGCTTAGAAGATTTAGCCGAAGAGGTTAAAAAGGGTAATATGAATTTTGATATTGTAATTGCAGCTCCAGATACTATGCGAATAGTTGGAACTTTAGGGCAGATTTTAGGTCCACGCGGTTTAATGCCAAATCCTAAGGTAGGTACTGTTACTGCGGATGTTGCAACAGCAGTAAAGAATGCTAAAGCTGGACAGGTTCAATACCGTACGGATAAAAATGGAATTATTCATTCCACCATAGGGAGAGCGTCTTTTGCTAATGATAAATTAGAGCAAAATTTATCTGCATTGCTTGATGTTATAATAAAAGCCAAGCCAGCAAGTAGTAAAGGGCAATATGTAAAACGAATTAATTTGTCAAGTACTATGGGCGTTGGCGTTAAAATAGATCAGGCAACTATTGCTAAATAATTGTTTGATGATTTGGGGGCTTGGCAGTAATGCTTTGCCGTTTTTCTAAGACCGTAGGAGCTACCAATTAGGGCAGCTTAAACTTAACATATATTCAAATGCTTTGAATATTATCCTACGTAGATTTAAGAGGGTTAGTTCTTTGAGTTCAAATTTAGAGAATAAAAAGACTGTTGTCGCTGATGTTAATAAGGTTCTGCAAGATGCAGCAACTGTAGTTATTGCGCAATATCAGGGTGTGACTGTCAGTAGAATGACTGCTATTCGAAAAGAAGCTAGGCAGAAAAATGTTTATCTGCATGTATTAAAAAATACGTTAGCTAGAAAAGCGGTTGAAGGTACAGTTTTTGCACCGTTGGCGGAAAAAATGTCTGGTCCGTTAGTGTATAGTGTTTCGACTGATCCTATAGCAGCAGCTAAAGTGATAGATGAATTTGCAAAAGCTAATGAAGCGGTAAAAATTGTTGGTGGTATGTTTAATGATAAACTGCTTGATGAATCAGGAGTTAAACAATTGGCTTCAATTCCAGGTCGTGAAGAATTGTTATCAATGTTATTAGGTACTATGCTACAAATTCCAGCAAGTTTTGTCCGGGTGGTTGCGGCTGTGCGTGATCAAAAAGAGCAAGCTGCATAAGCTTTGCAAAATATTAAAATTATACTTGAAAAATATTTTAAGTATTAAATGTAATTTAAAATTTATTAGGAGTTCTACTACATGAATATTGCTAAACAAGATATTATTGAAGCTATTTCGCAAATGACAGTTATGGATTTGTCTGATTTAGTAAAAGAAATGGAAACTAAATTTGGTGTTTCTGCTGCTGCAGCAGTAGCCGCAGCTCCAGCTGGAGGCGCGGTAGCTGTTGCTGAAGAAAAAACTGAGTTTGATGTTTATCTATCTGAAATTGGAGCGAATAAAGTAGCTGCGATTAAGGTAGTGCGTGAAGTAACCGGCTTGGGATTGGCAGAAGCTAAGGCTGCTGTTGAAGCCGCGCCAAAATTAATTAAAGAAGGTGTGTCAAAAGCTGATGCAGAAGCGATTGCTAAGAAAATTACTGATGCTGGTGCTAAAGCAGAAATCAAGTAAAGTTTAAATTTTATAAGTACCTCAGCTGGTTTTCCTTCTGGGGTATTTGTCGTTCTATTACAAAACCTAAATACTAATACTTTTAAGTATAAATTCTTCTCTTTGGAGCTTTGTGTCTATGAGCTATTCATTTACTGAAAAAAAACGCATTCGTAAAAGTTTTGCGAAGCAACCTGCAGCATTGCATGTGCCTTATTTACTTGCTATGCAAAAAAATTCTTATGATGAACTTTTGCAAAGAAGAATTGAACCCTCTAAGAGGCGTAATATCGGGCTTAATAAGGCATTTAAAGATGTTTTCCCCATTGTATCTAATAATGGAGCAATTCGGTTAGACTTTTTAAGCTATTCAATTACTCAGCCAGTATTTGATGTGCGTGAGTGTTTATTGCGTGGGGTATCATATTCTGGAAAATTGCACGCTAAAATTCGCTTGACAGTGTTTGATCGTGAAAGTGATTATAAAAAGATTATACATAGTGTTGATGAAAATGTATATATGGGTGAAATTCCATTTATGACTGACAGTTGTTCTTTTGTTATTAATGGTAATGAACGGGTTGTAGTGGCACAATTGCATCGTTCTCCTGGAGTGTATTTTGAGCATGACAGCGGTAAAAATCATTCGTCAAATAAATTATTATATTCGTCAAGAATTATTCCTTATCGCGGTAGTTGGCTTGATTTGGAATTTGATGCTAAAGATTTAGTATATTTTAGAATTGATAAACGGCGTAAAATGAATGTTACTTTATTATTGAAAGCCATTGGTTATACGCGGGATGAGATTTTAGATATATTTTATGATAAAGATAGCTATGTTATTAAAAAAGGACAGCTATTTAAAAAAATTGTTGCCGAACGTTTAAAGGGTGAAGTAGCCCGATTTGATATTACCGATAAATCCGGCAATATAATAATTGCTAAAGATAAAAAAATTACCACAAAAAATATTCGCGATTTAGAAAACGCTGGATTAACTGAAATTATAGTTCCAGCAGAAGACTTAATTGGTAGAATTTTAGGAACTGATTTAACTGATTTAGATACTGGTGAAGTAATTGCAAAGTCAAATACAATAATTAATGAGGAATTAATTAACCAGGTGCTTGCAACTGATATTAAGCAAATAGAAACATTATACGTGAATGACTTAGAGCATGGTTCTTATTTGGCTGACACATTACGCGATGAAGAAAATAGCAAAGAAACAGCGCAAAATACTATTGAAGCGATTCACCAAATTTACAAAATGATGCGTCCAGGTGAGCCATATTCGGAAGAGATAGCTAATACTGTGTTTGTGCGAACGTTTTTTACTGCAGAGACCTATGATTTATCTGAAGTTGGGCGGTTTAAATTTAATTCGCGGACTTATCAAAATGAATTAGAAAACAAAACGCCAGCCTGGTTTCATCGCATGGTAGCTAATGCAATTGCAGTAAAATCTGAAAATCCAACCTTATTAACTAAAGAAGATATTTTAATTTCTTTGGCAATTTTAATGGAATTAAGGAATGGTCGTGGTGTAATTGATGATATTGATCATTTGGGTAATCGCCGCATTCGTGGAGTAGGCGAATTAGTTGAAAATCAATTTCGTATAGGGTTATCAAGAATTGATAAAGCAGTAAAAGATAAATTATCTCAAACCTTGGAAGAGAAAGATTTATTGCCAAATAAACTAATTAGCGCAAAACCTATTACATCTAGTCTAAAAGATTTTTTCTCGACTAGCCAATTGTCACAATTTATGGATCATACTAATCCATTGTCAGAAATTACTCATAAACGACGTATTTCAGCTTTGGGTCCCGGAGGTCTAACTCGTGATCGCGCTGGGTTTGAGGTACGTGATGTGCATGTTACTCATTATGGGCGGGTTTGCCCAATTGAAACACCGGAAGGACAAAATATTGGTTTAATTAATTCATTATCAGTATATGCCCGTCCGAATCAATATGGATTTTTAGAAACTCCTTACCGTAAGGTGGTAAATAAACGAGTAACTGATACTATCGAGTATTTATCAGCAATAGATGAGGCAAAATTTGTAATTGCACAGGCTAATGCCCGACTTAATGAGCAAAATGAGTTTATTGATGAAATTATTACGGCACGGCAGAAATCAGAGACTACATTAGTCCAATCTGAACTGGTAGAATATATGGATGTAGCAACTAACCAAGTAGTATCGGTTGCGGCTTCACTAATTCCATTTTTAGAACATGATGATGCTAACCGTGCACTTATGGGATCAAATATGCAACGTCAGGGTGTGCCATGTTTAAGAGCCGATCGTCCCTTAGTGGGGACTGGAATGGAGCGGGTTGCTGCAATTGATTCAGGAACTGTAGTTATAGCAAAACGTGGCGGGGTAATTGATTATGTTGATGGTAATCGAATTATTGTACGGGTACATGATGCCGAAATTAAAGGCCGGGATCTTGGGGTTGATATTTACAATTTAATTAAATATATTAGAAGTAACCAAAATACGTGTTTAAACCAAAAACCAATTGTTAAAATTGGTGATATGGTTAATGTAGGTGATGTTATTGCTGATGGTTCGGCAACTGACTTAGGTGAACTTTCAGTTGGACAAAATGTTTTAGTGGCCTTCATGCCGTGGAATGGCTATAACTTTGAAGATTCAATTTTAGTTTCAGAAAAATTAGTAGCTTCAGATAAATATACTTCAATTCATATTGAAGAATTATCGGTAGTTGCCCGAGAAACTAAGCAAGGTGATGAAGAAATTACCCGGGATATTCCTAATTTATCGCAAAGCCAGCTAGCCAGGTTGGATGAAACTGGTATTGTACATGTTGGGGCTTTGGTTGAGGCTGGGGATGTCTTAGTGGGTAAGGTAACTCCTAAGGGTGAAATACAGCTAACTCCTGAGGAAAAACTGTTAAGAGCAATTTTTGGGGAAAAAGCTTCGGATGTAAAAGACACTTCACTACGTGTACCAGTGGGTATGCAAGGTACGGTTATTGATGTTCAGGTATTTAATCGTGACGGCAGTAAGCAGGATGCTCGAAGTCTTGCCATTATTGAAAGCGATCTTAAAAAATTCCGTCAAGATTTGACTGATCAAATGAATATTATTGAAGCAGACGCATTAAATCGCATTTCTCATTTAATTATGGGACAAGAACTCGAAGGTCGTAAAAAAGGAGTAGTTACTGAGGAATTTTTAGCTGAATTTAAGTCACGTCGTGATTGGTTTGATATTAAAATTAATAACGAAGAAATAAACGCTTCAACAAGTAGTATTAGGAAAGCGGTTGAAGAGAAGCGTGCTGATTTAGAAGCTCGGTTTAAAGTGCAAAAAGAAAAGCTTTACCAGGGAGTTGATTTGCCCAATGGGGTAATTAAGATGGTTAAAGTATTTGTTGCAGTTAAGCGTAGGTTGCAGCCTGGGGATAAAATGGCAGGGCGGCATGGTAATAAGGGGGTAATTTCTAAAGTATTGCCAGTTGAAGATATGCCGTACATGGCTGATGGTCGTACTGTGGATGTGGTGCTAAATCCAATTGGGGTACCGTCACGTATGAATATTGGACAGATTCTGGAAGTCCATTTGGGACTAGCCGCAGTTGGACTTGGGAATAAGATAGAAGAAATGCTTAGGCATGAGAATAATCTAAAAGAAGTAAGAAAATTTATTGAACAAATATACAATATTTCAGGTAAACAAGAGACTATAGGTGATTTAAACGATAATGAATTAGTAGAGTTAGCTAGTAATTTAAAATCGGGTGTCCCTTTTGCAACTCCAGTATTTGATGGTGCTAAAGAATCAGAAATTAAAACTATGTTGAAATTAGCTGATTTACCAGAGTCAGGGCAATTAACCTTATATGATGGAAGAACTGGAATGCCATTTGATCGTCCCGTAACCGTGGGTTACATGTATGTTTTACGTCTACATCATTTAGTAGATGAAAAAGTACATGCGCGTTCAACTGGTCCATATTCTTTAGTAACGCAACAACCATTAGGTGGTAAGGCTCAATTTGGCGGACAACGTTTTGGTGAGATGGAGGTATGGGCGCTTGAAGCTTATGGTGCAGCATATACTTTGCAAGAAATGTTGACTGTTAAGTCAGATGATATTGAGGGGCGTACTGAGATGTATGAAAACTTATTAGAGGGAAAACATAAAATATCAGCGGATATTCCTGAAGCGTTTAAGGTACTTACCCGTGAAGTTAGAGCATTAGCATTGGATATGGAACTGGAAGAGTAATACTTCGAGTATTAACATTGACATTTGTTCAGCTTTCAATTAATAATAAAATGGTTATGGAGAATAAAATAGATGCTAGATTTAGGTGATTTATTAATTAATAAAAAAGATAATAATGATAATTATGGGCGAATTCGGATTGGCCTTGCTTCTCCAGATAAAATTCGTTCTTGGTCGTATGGTGAAATAAAAAAACCAGAAACTATTAATTATCGTACATTGCGTCCAGAACGTGATGGCTTATTTTGTGCGCGTATTTTTGGACCTGTTAAGGATTATGAATGCTTATGCGGTAAATATAAACGTATTAAGCATCGTGGTGTAGTATGTGAACAATGCGGAGTTGAAGTAACTTTATCTAAAGTTAGGCGTGAGCGCATGGGGCATATTGAATTGGCATCTCCAGTTGCCCATATTTGGTTTTTGAAATCTTTGCCATCCCGTATGGGTATGGTGCTTGATATGCCATTACGGGATATTGAACACGTACTATATTTCGAAGCTTATGCGGTTATTGAGATTTTGGACCGTTTGGATGCGCCAACTCACCCTAAAGATAATAAGACTATTTTAAAAAAGGGAGATATTTTATCTCCAGAGCAATATAATTATTTAGTTGAAAGTGAAGATGCGGATAAAATTCGAGTTGGTATTGGTGCTGAGGCAGTGCGTGAGATGCTACAAGCTATTGAATTAGATCGCGAAATCGCTAGCATTAAAAAAGATATGGCCGAGACTAAAAGTGATACTAATTTAAAAAAATTGGCTAAGCGTTTAAAAGTATTAGAAGGGTTTAAGCGTTCAGAAATGAAGCCGGATTGGATGATTATGGATGTGATTCCGGTATTGCCACCAGATTTACGTCCCTTAGTTGCACTAGATGGCGGACGGTTTGCCACTAGTGATTTAAATGATTTGTATCGGCGTGTAATTAATCGGAATAACCGGTTACGTAAATTAATTCAGTTGCGTGCACCAGAAATTATTTTACGTAATGAACGGCGTATGTTACAAGAGGCAGTAGATTCATTATTTGATAATGGTAAACGTGGCAAGGTAATTACTGGAGCAAATAAACGTCCGTTAAAATCTTTAGCAGAAATGATAAAAGGTAAATCGGGACGATTTAGGCAAAATCTATTAGGTAAACGGGTAGATTATTCTGGGCGTTCAGTAATTACGGTAGGACCAACCTTACGCTTATACCAATGTGGTTTGCCAAAAATTATGGCACTCGAATTATTTAAGCCATTTGTATATCATAAACTACAGTATATTGGTTCAGCAGCTTCGATTAAATATGCTAAACGGATGGTGGAACAGGAACATCCTATTGTATGGGACGTTTTAGAAGAAGTTATCCGCGAGCATCCAATCTTATTGAATCGTGCTCCGACGTTACATCGCTTGGGGATTCAAGCATTTGAACCGATCTTAATTGAAGGTAAGGCAATTCAGTTACATCCATTAGTATGTTCAGCATTTAATGCTGACTTTGATGGTGACCAAATGGCAGTGCACGTGCCTTTAAGTTTAGAGGCGCAAATGGAAGCGCGTTCCTTAATGTTGGCTTCAAATAACGTATTATCTCCAGCAAATGGTGAACCTATCGTAGTACCGTCTCAAGATATTATTCTTGGTCTTTATTATATGACCCGGGATAAAATCAATGATAAAGGTGAGGGCGCTATTTTTGCCACAGTACATGATTTGGAGCGTGCTTATCAAACTGGACAGGTGGGACTGCATGCGATTATAACGGTTAGGCTTAAAGAGTGGCATAAAGATGTAGAATCTGGCACTTTGGTAGAAAAAATTGTTAGGCGTAATACTACAGTTGGGCGTGCAATTCTATCGCAAATATTACCCAAAGGTTTAGATTTTGAATTAATTGATCGTCCGCTAAAGAAAAAAGACGTAGCAAAATTAATTAATGTTGCTTTTAGAAAGTGTGGAATTAAAGAGTCAGTGATTTTTGCTGATCAATTAATGTATACAGGGTTTACTTACTCTACTCGAGGAGGTATTTCGGTATGTATTAATGACATGCACATTCCAACTACTAAAGAGCAAAAAATTCTTGAATCACAAAAAGAAGTTGAGGCAATTACCCGACAATATCAAGATGGTTTAGTAACTCAAGGTGAGCGTTACAATAAAGTTATTGATATCTGGGGTAGATGCGGAGATGAAATTGCTAAAACTTTAATGAGCGAGTTATCTAAAGAAACTGTTACTAATAAAGATGGTAAGGTTATTTCCCAGGATTCATTTAATTCTATCTTCATGATGGCTGATTCTGGGGCTAGGGGTTCAATTGCTCAGATCAAACAGTTATCTGGAATGCGTGGTTTAATGGCAAAACCTGATGGTTCAATTATGGAAACTCCAATTACTGCAAATTTCCGTGAAGGTTTAAATGTATCACAATATTTTACTTCCACCCATGGTGCACGTAAAGGCTTATCAGATACTGCTTTAAAAACTGCCAATTCGGGTTATTTAACTCGTCGGTTAGTTGATGTTACTCAAGATTTAGTTATAACTGAGAATGACTGTGGTACTCATGACGGTGTAATTATGAAATCAGTTATTCAAGGGGGTGATGTTATTGAATCACTGCGCGATCGAATTTTAGGGCGAGTATGTGCTAATGATATAATTGATCCAGATAATGACTCAGTTATTACTGTTGCTGGTACTATGATTGATGAACATGTGGTTGATTTGATTGATGCGAGCAATATTGATGAAGTAAAAGTAAGAACGGCTCTAACTTGTGAGACCCGTTATGGGCTCTGCGCTAAGTGTTATGGACGTGATTTAGCGCGTGGTTATTTGGTAAATATTGGCGAAGCAGTGGGTATTATTGCTGCGCAATCAATTGGTGAACCAGGAACACAACTTACCATGCGTACTTTCCATATTGGAGGGGCAGCATCCAGATCAGCAGCAGTAAGCAAAGTTGAAGCTAAATCTGCTGGAGTAGTTGAATATCGTGATTTGCGTTATGTATCTAGGCAAAATGGTGAAGCAGTGGTTATTTCTCGTTCAACAGAAGTGATTATTTTAGACCAACACAATCGCGAACGTGAACAACATAAGATACCATATGGTTCTACTATATATATAAAAGATGGTCAGGAAGTAAAAGCTGGCGGCAAACTTGCTAGTTGGGATCCACATGCTAGACCAGTAATTGCAGAATATTCAGGTAATATTGTACTGGAAAATATTGAAGAAGGTATTACTGTGGTTAAGGAAGCTGATGAAGTAACCGGCTTGACTACTTTAAAAGTTATTGATCCGGCTAAAGTTAAAGGCACTAAAACTAAGGATAGGAGTTTACGTCCAATTGCGCGCTTATTTGATGAAACTGGTGCTGAAGTTAAAATGATAGATACTGATACTCCGGTAATAATTAGCTTTCAAATTGGCGATATAATTACTGTTCGCGATGGCGAGAGTGTTCATGCAGGTGATATAATTGCCAAAAAACCACAGGAGTCATTAAAAACACGGGATATTACTGGAGGGTTGCCACGGGTTGCTGAATTATTTGAGGCTCGTATTCCGAAAGATGCGGGAATGTTAGCGCCGATATCCGGTATTATAACTTTCCAAAAGGAAACTAAAGGTAAGCATAAGGTTAAGATTGTAAGTAGTAGCGGCGAGTTTGAGGAACTAGCAATTCCCAAAGATAAAAATATTTTAGTTAATGATGGTGAATATGTGGAAGGTGGACAAATGATTGTAGATGGTCCAGTTGATCCACACGAATTATTGGCAATGAAAGGAATTGAAGAATTATCGCGCTATATTGCTTCGGAAATTCAGGAAGTTTATCGCTTACAGGGGGTTAAAATTAACGATAAACATATTGAGGTAGTAGTGCGGCAAATGTTGCGTCGAGTAGTTATTAGCAATCCTGGTGATAGTAATATTTATCTAGAAGGTGAGCAAGCTGAACGCGCGGCAATTATGGATGAAAATGATAGATTGCTTGATCAGAATTTACAACCAGTTGAGTTTACTAATATACTTCTGGGTATTACTAAAGCTTCATTATCTACGGATTCATTTATTTCTGCAGCATCGTTCCAAGAAACTACGCGAGTGTTAACTGAATCAGCTGTTGCTGGCAGAGTTGATTATTTGCGTGGGTTAAAAGAAAATGTAATTATGGGACGCTTAATTCCGGCAGGGACTGGATTGGCGTATCATAAAGCACGCCAGAGAGTAATTTATGCGGAAAATACTCCGCCTGATGTTATAGCTATGGTTGAGTAAGTAAAAATAGCTGCTAATTATTAGCAGCTATTTTTTTAACTTGAGTAAATTTACTTTACCTCAACTTTGTACTTAGTTTTTAAACCATCAAAGAAAGCACGGGTTTTTTCCATTTGTAATTGTTGCTTAATTTGATCTTTAACTTTAGCAAATGGCGGCATACTATTAGCGGCACCAGTTTTAACATCATTTAATTTGATAATATGATAACCAAATTGTGATTTAACTGGAGTGGTGGTATATTGACCTTTTTGTAATTGAGCCAATGCAGCAGTAAATTCAGGTACATAGTTTGAGCCGTCAGACCAACCTAAATCACCGCCTTTAGCCTTAGAGCCTGGGTCGGTAGAGTATTTTTTAGCTAAATCAGCAAAATTAGCACCTTTTTTTAACTGTGCTTCAATATCATCTGCAGTTTTTTGGTCTTTTACTAAAATGTGGGAAACTTCATACTGCTTCTGGCTTGCCATCTGTTTTTTCATTTGATCATATTTAGCTTGAGCTTGGGCATCAGTGATTGGAGTGCCGCTATATTTTTCTTGCAAAATTTGAGCATAAACCATAGGTTTAATTTCTTGCAGTTTTTGCTGATATTCTGGACTCTTATCTAAGCCCATGCTATTTCCTTCCATAAGTATGGCTTGTTGCATACCAACAGATTGTAATAGTTGTTTTTTAAACTGTGGGTTGCTCATTTGTTGAGCCGCCATCGGGGACGATTTTTTAAATTGGTTCATTGCCTGGTCAATAACCTTTTGATCAACCGGTTTCCCGTTAATATATAATGTTTCTGCAAAAGTATTTGCTGCAAACAATGAAGTTAGAGCTAAAATTATCTTAGCTGTTTTATGAATTCTCATGTATTTAATCCTCAATAAAAAATAATAAAAACACTAAATTATATCTAAGTTAGGAATTGTAGCATATTTAATTTAAACTATGGTATGATAAGTAAAAAAACGCAGTAAATGCATCTTAAATTAAAAGCATAGAGTGATTGTGTAAGCAGTCGTGAATATAAATGTTAATCCACCTATAAAAGGAATGTTGCTTCAATTAAATTATTACTCGCACTATTTCCTTCGGATGAATTCGGGCGAGATAACCTTCCTAAATCTGAACAACCTCGCCTGAATAGACTTATGGATTTAATTAAACAGAGTCCTATAGTTTTTATTTATGTTAAAATCGGGTGAGAAATTAATTTTTTATAGGATATAATCGGTTCTATGGTCAATATAACCTTACCTGATAATTCATGTCGCAGTTTTGATGGTTCAATAACTATTTTTGATGTTGCTAAAAGTATTAGTCCGGGGTTAGCGAAAGCGGCTGTTTTTGGTATTGTTGATGGAGTAGATAAAGATGCAAATTACCTCATAGAGCACGATGCACATTTAAAAATCATTACGGATAAAGATATAGAAGCGTTAGCCGTAATTCGCCATTCTACAGCGCATCTTCTTGCCCAAGCGGTAAAACAATTATACCCAAGTGCTCAGGTCACTATTGGTCCGGTAATTGAAAATGGTTTTTATTATGATTTTAGTTTTGAGCGTCCCTTTACTTTGGATGATCTGCTTAAAATTGAAAAAAAAATGGAAGCATTAGTAAATTTGAATCTACCCATCGAGCGTAGAGAAGTATTACGGAATGAAGCGATTAAATACTTTGAGCAATTAGGTGAAAAATATAAAGTGGAGATTATTTCAGCTATTGCTGAAGATCAAACTATCTCTTTGTATAGTCAAGGTGATTTTACTGATTTATGTCGTGGTCCGCATGTTCCTAGCACCAGCAAATTAAAAGCTTTTAAATTGACTAAAGTAGCTGGCGCTTATTGGCGCGGCGATTCTAATAATGAAATGCTGCAGCGTATTTATGGTACAGCTTGGCGCACCAAAGAAGAGTTAAAAAATTATTTAACCATGATGGAAGAAGCCGAAAAACGTGATCATCGCAAACTTGGGCGACAACTGGATTTGTTTCATTTGCAAGATGAGGCTCCGGGGATGGTGTTTTGGCATCCCAAAGGCTGGGCAATTTGGCAGGAAGTTGAGCAATATATACGGGGTATGTATGTTAAATATGGTTATCAGGAAATAAAAACGCCACAGATTGTTGATCGGAGTTTATGGGAAAAATCTGGCCATTGGGAAAAGTTTTATGATGATATGTTTAGTTTGGAATCTGATGGACGGCAATATGCGGTAAAGCCGATGAATTGTCCGTGTCATATTCAAGTATTTAAACATGGTTTAACTAGCTACCGCGATTTACCAATTCGTCTGGCAGAATTTGGTTCTTGTCATAGAAATGAAGCCTCCGGAGCGCTACAGGGATTAATGCGGGTACGTAATTTTGTGCAGGATGATGCGCATATTTTTTGTATGGAAGAGCAGATTCAGGTTGAAGTAATGCAATTTATTGATATGTTGTTTGAAGTATATCATAAATTTGATTTAAGTGCTGCTGGAATAGCAGTAAAATTATCTACTCGGCCAGCCAAAAGAATTGGGGCTGACGAAGTGTGGGATAAGGCTGAAAAGTCATTAGCTGATGCGCTAAATGCAAAAATGCTTAAGTGGGAATTATTAGTTGGTGAGGGAGCCTTCTACGGTCCTAAAATTGAGTTTGAAGTAAAGGATTGCATTGGTAGATCATGGACTACCGGATCAATTCAGCTAGATTTTTCTATGCCGGATCGCTTAGGTGCACATTATATTGCCGCTGATGGCAGTAGACAGGTTCCGGTTATGTTGCACCGGGCAATTTGTGGATCCTTGGAACGCTTTATTGCAATTTTGATTGAACATCATATGGGGGTGTTTCCATTATGGTTAGCTCCGATTCAAATTGCAGTGTTGAACATTTCAGAAAAACAATCAACCTATGCTCAACTAGTGTATAATAAGTTAAAAAATAGTGGATTTAGATGTAAAATTGATTTGAGTAATGAAAAAATTGGTTATAAAATTCGCGAAAATACCTTAGAAAAAATACCATATTTATTAATTTTGGGCGATAAGGAAGTGGATACTGCTACAATAACGGTTAGATGTCGTGATGGCAGCGATTTAGGGGCTATGAATATTGATGAATTTATTTGTCGTATTCAAGCTGAATTAATGTAACTTATAAAGGAGTGATGTTATAAGTACTGACAAACAAACGAAGATTAACGAGTTAATTACTGTTGCCGAAGTGCGGGTAATTATTGATGAAACAGGTGAGCAATTGGGGGTGATAAGCACCACGGAAGCTTTAGCTAAAGCTGAAGAGTTAGGAGTTGATTTAGTTGAAATCTCTCCCAATGCGAATCCTCCGGTATGTAAAATAATGGACTTTGGCAAATTTAAATATCGTGAGCAAAAAAGAGCACATGAAATTAAAATGAAACAAAAGCAGGTTCAAGTTAAAGAAATTAAACTCAGACCGGTTACGGATGATCATGATTATCAAATAAAATTAAAAAATGCTAAACGTTTTTTGGAAGATGGGGATAAGGTAAAATTTATTGTTCAATTTCGTGGCCGGGAAATGGCACATCAAGAATTAGGGCTTAGATATTTAGAAAAAGCACAACTTGATTTGGCGGAGGAAGCATTAATTGAATTTCCTCCCAAAATTGAAGGACGTAACGCAATTATGATTGTATCTCCTAAAAAAAAGCCGGGTAAATAGTTAACTTTGTTGGAGTGGTTAGTATATTTTGAGTGTTGAAAATAAACCAATTAAAATAAGTGGTTTTACTTTTATTCGCAATGGGAGCATATTAGGTTATCCATTTATTGAAAGTATTAAATCACTACTTATGTTATGTGATGAAGTAGTGGTTGCTGTGGGGAATAGCGAAGACGATACTTTGCTTAAAATTAAAGAGATAAATGATCCTAAATTGCGAATTCTCTCTACCACTTGGAATGAATTAATGACGGATCGCGGTTATGTATATGCTCAACAAAAAATGATTGCCCAATTTAATTGTACGGGTGATTGGGCATTTTACCTGGAAAGCGATGAAATTATTCATGAGCAAGATATTCCTTTTATTCGGGCACAATTGATACATTATTTAGCTGATGTGCAAGTTGAAGCATTGGTGTTTGACTATTATCATTTTTATGGCAGCCCCCAATATATTGCATGCTCTCCGCGGTGGTATAAACGAGCACCGCGAATAATTAGAAATACTATTAGAAACTATGCCCCAGATGGGCTGTTTTGGGTCGTCATGGATAAAAATAAAGTTGGGCGGTACCCTAATGTTGCAACAGTTAATTGCCATATTTATCATTATGGGCATGTACGTTCTATTTCAAGTATGAATGAAAAAAATAAGCGTGTTGAGAAGTATTGGGGAAAAACCCCTGGTCATTTTGAAGGCTATGGTAATATAGACAAAAAAACTTTAGTACCATTTACCCGAACACACCCAGCAATTATGCAATATTGGTTGACTAATAATGCTGAACAAGTTTTTTGCCCTAATCCAGATTATAAATTAAGCCGTAGAGATAAAAAACATCGTTTTATGATGCTCATTGGCAAGTTGTTTGGTAATTATGATTGGAGCAAGAAGCATTACAAATTAATTCGTCCGTAATTTTAGTGCTAAGAACTCAAACTAGTTCTTAATATACAAAGAGTACCATGAAAATCAATAAAACTGTGAGTATTATTATACCCATGAAAAATGAAGGCTCTGGGTTGGCATCATTATTTAATCGCTTATTGCCTATTTTAAATAAGCTTACTATTAATTATGAAATAGTAATTATAAATGATGGAAGTACTGATGATACATTAGACCAGCTGCTGTTGTGGCAGCAGCGTATTTCTGCATTAAAGATCGTTGACTTATCCCGTAATTTTGGTAAAGAGGCTGCTCTATATGCCGGGTTTGATAATTGTAGCGGGGACTGTGCTGTGGCACTTGATGCTGATTTACAAGATCCGCCAGAATTAATTATAGATATGGTAGAGGAATGGCTTAATGGGTTTGAAATAATCACTGCGGTGCGAGAATCGAGGAATAGTGATTCTTATTTTAAACGTAATAGTGCAGGTATGTTTTATAAATTTATGAACAAAATTAGTGATACTAAACTAACGGCGAATGCTGGTGATTATCGGTTATTAGATAGAAATGCTATAAATGCTTTTTTACAATTAAATGAGCGGGTACGGTTTAATAAAGGATTATTAACCTGGATTGGCTTTAAGGAAAAATTGCTCTATCATGTGCGAAATGAACGTGTTAGCGGCAAAAGCCAGTGGAATTATTGGAAGTTGTTTAAATTATCAGTTGATGGAATTACTAGTTTTAGTAAAGCCCCGTTAGAAATTTGGTTTTATTTGGGAATAGTTATAGCTTCTTTAGGCTTTGTTTATGCGGTATATTATCTGATAAGGACTATTTTATTTGGCATTGATGTGCATGGGTATCCCTCTTTATTGATTTTCATATTAATGTTTAGCGGGCTGCAAATGATAGGAATGGGGATTTTAGGAAAATACATTGGGCGTATTTTTATTGAATCTAAGCGCCGACCTATATATTTGGCTAGAAAAATCTATTCCGGACAGAATAATATTAATAGTTTCAGTGATTTTGAAGAATAGGTGAGGTTAATTATGCGTTCGCAGGGTTATTTTGACAAAAAATATGTGAATGAATTAAAGCAGATGTTTAATTTGCAGTATCTGGGCCATGATATTTTGGCGGGGGTTGCTGTTGCATTAGTGGCAATTCCATTATCCTTAGCTATTGCATTAGCTTCAGGAGTGCCACCGTCAACGGCGTTAATCTCCTCTATTATTGGTGGGTTTATTGCAGCGCTATTTGGGGGGACTACACTTGGTATAACGGGGCCTGCAGTTGCGATGTCAGTACTTATTTCGCAATGTATGGCAACTTATGGTATGAGCGGTTTACTTATTATGGGTATGCTGTGTGGTATTTTACAAATTATATTTGGAGCATTTAAATTAGGGCGATTTACTAAATTAATTCCGTCTCCGGTGGTTGCGGCATTTATTGCAGCTATTGGGTTTATCATTTTAGTTGGGGAATTACCCAAAGCGCTACAAATTCCCTATTTACACGAGGGTGGATTTATTAATGCAATTGTTCATATTAATGATTATGCTAAACATGTAGCAGTTATTCATTTGGCATTAGCATTAGTAACTATAACCCTGATTATTATTTTACCGCGCTTAATTC
>JAGOUD010000151.1 GCA_018061465.1 Burkholderiales bacterium | reverse complement strand
GACCTAGCCTGTGTAATAATAGATCTTCAATCTGGTCAAGCCCATACTGCAATTGAAGTATCGTCCCGTAAATTTGCTTTATCTTCTCTGCATTAAATAAATTTAAAATGAGATCTCTAAGATTGCTTCTGTTATTAATTACCACCTTAAAGATAACGCTTTGGTCGGTGTCTTTTAAGAGCCGGAGGGTCGTCTCGCTATGAGCATAATACATCTGAGAATCCCCACCTCGTTTTTGCTCAGATAATATCCCGGCAATACAATTATTAAACTCTCGGATCGCATAAATCGTTGTAGTTGAATCTTCTTTTAACGTATAATACTGCATGAACCCATCAAGTTGCACCTTAAATCCCTTAGCGTGGTCTATACCTGCTGCTATTCTCAGAATCTTATAGGCTGCATTAAAGTAGACTGTATGTTTCGTGCTGTGGCTAAACAAGCCACTAGGCTTCTCCATGTGGGGTTTCCATGAGTTAAATAATTTAACTATTTTCCCCTCGCCGGAAAGATGAGTAGAGATAATATTCGTTTGATCAATATTAAGACGGAAACCATCGATCTTAACCTGCATCTCGGGATACTGGCCTTCCTTTAAGACTTGTTGAGGGGTTTTTTCGCTTTCTAATGCTGCTAGCAATAACAAAGCTTCATCTTTATTGATTCCACCCCCATTATACAGTGCTGTTAACTCTTCTAACAGTGTTTCCCCACTTTTTACTTCTTGATTATTATTTACTTCTTGATTATTAGCTGTTGCCCCAACTCTTACAGTTTTTGGGACAACCAACTTTTGTGTTATTCTCTGCATTTTTACGATTACTCCAAAAATTTTGCACATGATTTCGTGGTACTACTATTTACCAAAACTTGGCTTTGTATAAATAATAGTACCACACCATAGGCGAGATTATATTATAGAGAAGTATTACCGTATGCTTATTGTGGGTGGGTAACTAGGCTATAGCAGGGCTGGTTACCGAATAATTATTTTTTGGTTACTCGAAAGCACGATTGATTAAATCACTAAGTTGTGCATTGTGCATACTAGCTAATCCACAAGCCGGTGCCGCACTACTTGGTCTGGCAGCTACAGTAAACCGTTTACCATTTGCTAAAACATCATCTAATGATTCCCTAATTTGCACCCATGACCCTTGGTTGTAAGGCTCTTCCTGACACCAAATAAATTTATGTGCCTTATTGTATCTAGCTAGCTCCTGTTTTAATGACTCTTTGGGAAATGGATATAATTGCTCTAACCGAACTATAGCCACTTCATTTTCTAATTTACGTTTAGCGCGTTCATTATAAAAATCATAATAGACCTGTCCAGTACATACTATAACCGTTTTAGCTGCATTAGGAGTTGTTACCATATCCGCTATTACATACTTAAATTCACCATCAGTAAAATCCTTTAAGGCGCTCATTGCCTCTTTATAACGCAACAATTTTTTGGACATAAAAATTACTAAAGGCTTAATCCAATTAGTTAATGCTTTATGCCGCAATGCATGAAACATTTGCGCTGGAGTTGAAGGTATAACTAATTGCATATTATTTTCAGCACATAACTGTAAATAACGCTCTACCCGAGCTGATGAATGTTCAGGTCCTTGCCCATCATATCCATGCGGCAACAATAATACTATATTTCCTAATGTACCCCACTTAGCTTCACCTGAGGCAATAAATTGATCAATAATTACCTGGGCTCCATTAGTAAAATCACCAAATTGAGCCTCCCAAATTACTAAATCGCGTAGATTAATTGTACCATAACCATATTCAAATCCCAGAACACATTCCTCATTCAACACCGAATCATATAAATGCAACCGGCTTTTATTTTCAAGCGCACTAAGCGGCGTATAAGCGCTATCGGCTAAATCATCACAATTAAGATCATGCCACACTGCATGTCTATGCGTAAAAGTACCACGGCAGCTATCTTCCCCACTCATGCGAATATTAACACCCTCTATTAATAAACTGCCGTAGGCAAACATTTCTGCCATACCAAAATCAACCATTTGGCTACCATTACCCATTGCCTTTCTGGCTTCGATTAATCGGACCACGGTGGGATGGGGCTTAAACTCATTATTAGGTAATGTCGTGACTGCCTCAGTCACTTTTTGAATAATTTCGTCACTAATTGCGGTAGATACTTTATCAAAGGGTGTAGCCTTAAGGATTGGTTCAATATTCAGAGTATCATACCATTTTAACGCATGCATGGTATCACCTTTTACATGCATACCTTTATTAAGCGCGAGGCGATATTCCTCTGCCATTGCTTCAACTTTTTTATTATCAACAATACCCTCAGCTATTAATTTATCCGCATAAATTTTTTTAGGACCTGGATGTTGTTTTATCAAACGGTACATATACGGCTGAGTTAATGAGGGATCATCTGCCTCATTATGTCCATGGCGCCTGAAACATACCAAATCTATCATAATATCCTTGTTGTATTTTAATCTATAATCTATAGCTAAATCCATGATAAATGCAATGCTCTCGGGATCATCCCCATTAACATGAATAATTGGAGCTTCAACCATTTTAGCAATATCAGTACAAAAACGTGACGAGCGATTATCTCTCACATCTGAGGTAGTAAATCCAATTTGATTATTAACCACAATATGAATCATGCCGCGTACGCTATAACCACGCGTTTGAGACATATTTAACACCCCTTGATTAGTACCAAGTCCAATTAACGCCGAATCGCCATGAATTAAAACCCCTAAAATTTCTTCTCCATTAACTACTTTATCCTGAACTGCACGCACCATTCCATTTAACACCGGATTCACAATTTCAAGATGTGAAGGATTATATGCCAAAACCGTCTTAACTGTTCCGTATTCAGTAATATAATTACACTTATATCCTTTATGATATTTTACATCTCCACTAGTTACAAAATCATAGGCTGGATAATTACCCTCAAATTCATCAAATATTTTCTGTGGGGCTTTTCCTACTATATTAACCAACGTATTTATGCGACCACGATGTGCCATACCAATATAAACTTCTTTAATTCTATTTTTAGATCCGGTTCTAATTATACGATCAAGTGCTGGAATTAAACTATCACCACCTTCTAAGGAAAACCTTTTCTGTCCTACATATTTAGTATTTAAATAGCGTTCTAATCCATCCGCCTCAGTCAATTTTTGTAATAGTTGTATTTTATCCGCAGAAGATAACTTAAAATTTAAATACTTATTTTCCACATAAGAGGTAAGCCAAGCGCGCTCTGTTAAATCAGCAATATGTGCAAATTCAAAACTAGCTTTAGCACAATAAATTGCATCAAACCGTTTTACTATCTCACTTAACTTAAATTTAGGCGACGACTGTAAATCCAAATCCACATAAAATTCATTGTTGAGTTCAGTTTGAAGACCATACGTTGCTATATCTAATACTGCTGGTCTTGGTTGGCATTTGCGTTGCAGTGGATCTAAATCAGCATAAGTCATGCCTAATGCCCGGTATGCCTCAATTAAACGCCATACCCTAGTTTGTATATCACTAACCTCACCTTGCGACCCCATTAATGCCGGGTGTTGTGTAATAAACGCAAATTTTTGTTTAATTTGTTGTTGAATAATATCGGGTTTTACACCATCTTGAATGGAATCAAAATAATTTTTCCATTTAGGTTCTATATTAGCGGGATTTTCTAAATATTTATCATACAATTCTTCGATAAAATCAGTATTACCCCCAAATAAATATGAGTCTTTCCACTTATCTTGCATTAATTTGCCATTTACTGCCATTTAACTCTTCCTATTTTAAAATCTTCCCTAGGATTATTATACCATAAGACCATGACCAAAAATTTAGGAGATTGTGGGCGCAAAAATTAAGCTTGAGTAACAATGGGGACGATAGAGCTACGCCCCCGAAATTTTATACTTAAAGGTGCTATATTTTTAATAGCCATAATTTATTGGCTCTTAAATTTGATGAACTGTATATGAGCATATCTTGGATATACTTAATTTATATCTGTAACACCTGACAAATATATGATTATAATTGCTTTTCAATTAATATCTTATGCTCTAGCAAGACCGGCAAAACATCATTTTTATCATATACAAATGTAGTATCAGATTCTTGCTGTGGATTCTTAAACGAAATTTTACTCTGACGTGATAATACATCATAAATAAGATTGAGATCACAACATGCTAAACTATATTTAGCCATATTCTCTTTATCTGCACCAACATGGGTTAAATTTAAAATAAAACTTAACAATTGTTCATCTTTAGTTCCACCGTTATATGTGCTACTCATATGGTCTTTTAGCCAATCATCAAAAGTTTCTTTATCCAAAGTAGAATGACCCATGGTATTTAATAAATTACATAAACTAAAATGCATATCTGAATTAAATTTAACTGCATATTCATTCCCAGAATATTTATCTACAAGCCCATCAAAGCTCTTAATAAAGTTTACTAATGTTGTGTCATTCATAACCATTCCCCACTCTAAAAACAATAGAGCACTATTATACCACAACATTTAGCCCAATGATAAACGCAAAATTTATCATGTAAATATTTGATGGTAATAGTTGATATAACACAGGGGATTAAACAAAATTATTCTCTATATTCCCCGGGGTATAATTATGTAATTTACCCATATTGATATATATTTTCTAAGAACTACCAATTGCCAGCAATTGTAATTTTAATGTTTCCACAACCTTGGTTAACTCTTTTACTCGTGAAGTATCACGAGCAACCAAATCTTTAGGCGCTTTTTCTAAAAATACGGGATTATGCAATTTAATATTAATTTTTTCCAATTCTTTTAGGTATTTATCAATTTCTTTATTTAGCCGTACCCGCTCCATAGCAACATCAACTTCAACTTGAAGCATAAACCTAACTCCAGCAACCACAGCAATTGGTGCATTATGGTTACTACTTAGGCAACTAGTAAAACTAATTTGACTAATTTTAGCTAAACTCTGAATATACGGCATAAAAGATTTAAATTTACTATCTGCATCCGGGCTTTCTTCAATAATTAATGGCACTTTAAGTGCCGGACTCAAATTCATCTCACCCCGTAAATTACGTACACTAGTAATAATTTCTTTTAAAAACTTAATTTCATTAATTGAATTATTATCCTTATCTACCACTTCTTCCACAATAGGAT
>JAGOUD010000150.1 GCA_018061465.1 Burkholderiales bacterium | reverse complement strand
CTGCAATGGGATAATGAACCCTATATGAACATAGATAGTCTAGTCGAGTTCGCCATAAGCAGTCTCATGAATGCCTTAGTTCAAAAGAAGTGTACACCTGAGGAAAAAGATGAAATTATAGATAATATGAAGAGAAATCTCAGAATTATCCGCCCCCCTTTAAACAGTCAGAATTTAAGTTTAAATACTACTAGACTACCGACTCCCCTTACTCATCCACAACCAGCTAATCAGAAGTCTAGAACCCCTAACCCAACACCTAACCGCGTGGAAGCTACAAGCATCAACCCATATAAGAAAATGTTTTATATAGACAACTTTTTGTTGGAAGCTGGAGCAGAAAATATTTCACACGAAAACCACGACAAAGTTGTTTACTATTTAAGAGATACGTATAAGGAACTTTATAATATTAAGATTAATGAGCCATCTCAGCTAGGATATAGCATAACCGTATGTCGGTTCCTTATGACTCATCCAGTCATTAAAGATATACGCTCAAATCAATTTAATTCGCTATATTTAAACCCTGTAGGCCAAAATATTATATCCAGTCCTTTATTTAAAAATCTACCTTTAAACGATCAAGCAGCATTTATATCTAGTTGTCTGCAATGGGCTGCTGATCAACCCCATATGAACATAGATAGGCTAGTCGAGCGCGCCCTAAGCAGCCTTAAGAATATCTTAATTCAAAATGAGTGTACACCTGAGGAAAAAGATAAACTTATAAATAATATAAAGATCAGTCTCCAAATTATACGCACCGTTTTAAGTAGTCAAATTGATATCCAAGACTCCCTAACAAAAGCGGCAGTGGCATTAATTAATTCTGCAAACAACGGTCCCACTAACGGTTCGGGAAGTCTATTAAAGGATATCCAAACTTTAGAGACGTGTATAAGAAAGGATATTCCTGAAATCTGGGAGCGTAATACTAAATTAGAGGAAGTAGAATCCTTGATGGTTAAATTTCAAGGTGAAGATTCCACCATAAAGTATTTCAATAATTGTCCCAATATTAATGCTATAACTAAATTAAAGACTATGGAAGAAACAATAAACAGATGTCTCTCCCCACTATTTGCTCCACGATTTGAGAGCTTTAAAAATTTTATATCAAATTTTCATCCGGATAACCAGGTTACACTTGATACTCTGAAACAAGGTAACAATCAACAATTAGAAGCTATAATTAAATATTTGACTTCTATTATTGACAAACCTATAGGCAATACTGAAGAACTACGTAAATGCTGTGAGCATGCAAAAAGTATAGCTGCTTCTACGAAAACGCTTTACCCTTCTCATTATGCAAGTTCTGAGGTTCCAGAAAGCTTGGTGAAGAAAGTGTTAGATTTATGTGATACTCTCCAAAGAATGTTGGATAGTATCTATTTATAGCCAACCTATTGAATATGGTGGTAATAGTATTGAATATTGCCTGGCTTTTATGTATTTTAACCACGATTAAAGCCAGTATTATAGCATTTTACCCCATATTTTCATCTTAAAAACTGCACATGCAGTTTTTAAGATAAACCCGTTTAAAGGTTTTGAAAGGTTCCTATTGACATGACTCACAATCAGGGTTATCAATTGAACAAAATTTAGCATCCGTTGCCGGAGTTAGATCTAACTCTACGGAACTAAACTGCCCACTTAGTGACCTTGATCCATCAAGAGATACCGCATTTAACTCACCACCTCTACCAGTTGATTTTTCAGCAGAAGTTGCAGCTAGTGTGCGTAAATAATATGTTGTTTTTAACCCCCGTAACCAGGCAAATTTATATAATTCATCTAATTTACGCCCTGAGGGTTGCGATACATAAATATTTAATGATTGCGCCTGATCAATCCACTTTTGCCGTCTACTAGCTGCTTCTATTAACCATTTAGGTTCAATTTCAAACGCAGTAGCATAAGTTTGTCGAATAGATTCTGGAATACGGTCAATTTTAGTCAAACTGCCATCAAAATATTTAATATCTGAGAGCATTACTTCATCCCACAATTGCAGAGCTTTTAAATCAGCTACTAAAAACTCATTTACCACAGTAAATTCACCAGATAAATTAGATTTTACAAAAATATTTTGATAAGTCGGCTCAATTGAAGCTGAAACACCAATAATATTAGCGATGGTAGCTGTTGGTGCTATAGCAATACAATTAGAATTACGCATTCCATCGCGTAAAATTTTCTCGCGCAGAAAATCCCAATCCAGACTACTATCCAGATTCACTTCTAAATATTCCTTTCCACGTGCATTAGCTAAAAGTTTGAGCGAATCCAGCGGAAGCACGCCTTGTGACCAAAGACTACCCTCATAACTGGAGTATTTTCCACGCTCAACAGCTAATTCACTTGAGGCTAAATAAGCATAATAAGTAATTGTTTCCATAGCCACATCAGCAAATTTCACCGCTTCATCTGAGGCATACGGCAGACGCAACATATGTAAGCAATCTTGAAACCCCATAAACCCTAAACCAACTGGTCGATGTGCCATATTAGACTTTTTGGCTTTTTCTACCGGATAAAAATTAATGTCAATCACATTATCCAGCATACGCATAGCTATTTTTACCGTATGCTGTAGTTTTTTAACATCAATCTTACCCTCTTTAATATGGTTGGGCAAGTTAACCGAGCCCAAATTACACACTGCAATTTCCTCTGCATTAGTATTTAAAGTAATTTCAGTACACAAATTAGAGCTATGCACCACTCCGACATGTTGCTGCGGAGATCTAATATTACATGGGTCTTTAAAGGTAATCCAAGGATGCCCAGTTTCAAACAACATGGTAAGCATTTTACGCCACAATTGAAGGGCTGGAATCCGCTTAAATACTTTAATCTTACCTTGTTGGGCTAATTCTTCATATTTAGTATAAGCAACCTCAAATTCTTGACCAAATTTTTCGTGTAAATCAGGCACTTCATTGGGTGAAAATAATGTCCACTCTGCTTGTTGATGTACTCGTTTCATAAATAAATCCGGAATCCAATTTGCCGAATTCATATCATGGCAACGCCGTCTATCATCTCCAGTATTTTTGCGTAATTCTAAAAATTCTTCAATATCAGCATGCCATGTTTCTAAATAAGAGCACACCGCACCTTTTCTTTTACCGCCTTGATTAACTGCCACTGCAGTATCATTTACTACTTTTAAAAATGGAATCACTCCCTGCGATTTACCATTAGTTCCTTTAATTTTTGCTCCCATTGCCCGAACTGGCGTCCAATCATTACCCAAGCCTCCAGCAAATTTAGATAACAACGCATTTTCTTTAAGCGCATCATAAATTCCACCTAAGTCATCGGCAACAGTAGTTAAATAACAACTAGAAAGTTGTGAATGTAGTGTTCCCGCATTAAATAGTGTCGGGGTTGATGACATAAAATCAAAATTAGATAAGATATTATAAAACTCTATTGCATATTCTTCTCTATTCTTCTCTTTAAGCGCTAGCCCCATTGCCACCCGCATAAAAAAGAGTTGCGTCATTTCAATGCGTTGCCCATTAATATGTAAGAAATATCTATCATACAAAGTTTGTAAGCCCAAATATTTAAACTTATGATCGCGATGCGCAACTAAGGCATTGGCTAACTTAGATAAATCGAATTCTGCCAATTGCGGATTAAGCAACTCCGCTTCAATACCAGTTTTTATGTACCGTGGAAAGTATTCCTGATATGCATGTTCCATATCCTTTTCATCAACTTCCTTGCCAAAGACTTCCATGGCAATAGTGTGAGCTAAAATCCGTGCAGTTACAAAATTATAAGCAGGTTCTTGTTCAATTAATTGTCGTGAAGCTAAGATAATTGATTTATATAATTCATCCTCACTTACCCCATCATAAACATTTTTTAATGCTTCATCTAAAATAAGTTGGGGCTTAACCGCATTAATTTCCCTGCATGCAGCTTCTATTACTTTAAATAAATGTTTCGCATTAAGTATCTGGCAACTGCCATCCTTATGTAATACATGAATCTCATGTTTGGGTAGCGTTATTCCATCTAGAGCACGTTCCCGCGTTCGTTCTTCTCTATATAATACGTAGCTTCTAGCAACTTCATACTGTCCATTACGCATTAGCGCTAATTCTACCTGATCTTGTATCTCTTCAATATGAATTGAGCCCCCCACCGGACGACGACTTTGCAGTGATTTTATAACTAATTGAGTTAAATAATTAATTTGGTCTCGCGCTTTCGCACTAGATAAAGTATCGCTGCCATAAACCGCAATATATGCCTTAGTAATCGCAATACTAATTTTACTGGCATTAAATGGTACCACATCCCCACTTCGTCTAACTACAGGATAATTAGAGAAATCTCCCAACGGAGTTATTGACTGCCCAAATTCAGTTGCTAACATATGTTCTTCATTAGAGATATTAGCCATTTTAACTTCCTTTATATAATAAAATCTTATTCTAAATAATGAATATACCGCGTATATTTTTGATGTATATATTTCCACACGTCACTAAATATTGTGCTTACAGACAATACTCACCCCCACATATTGTGTTTAACCCTAGAATTATACAACAATAACACTCAGACGTTACAGAAAAATTAAATAACAATATTTTTAATTTAAGAGCGGATAAATAATTTATGATTTGGAAAAATTGCTGACAATGTATACCAGTGCCAACCTTAATCACGCCAGTTCGACGAATTTAAATAAGACCAATAACTTGCAAAAGTTGAATTTCTTGTTGATTAAATTTTATCTCATATTTCAAGCAATCTATTTTCTATCAAATTATTTTAGCTATTTTCAATACAACAGAAATGTTTTACCTAAGAATTCGTAAATACTTAAGCTATGCATTGATGAAAAATACCCCAAATATTACTATTGAGAAATGGTATAATAATTGCTATATGAAGCTAACTAAGAAACACGATGAATTTGTAAAGAAATGCCTAACTGATATAGGTATGGCAAGAGAGTTTTTACAAATTTATTTACCACCTATGGTTAAGGATAAGTGTAACTTTAATAATTTACGCATTGATTCAGGCTCCTATATAGAAGATGATCTAAAAGCTCACGCATCAGATATAGTTTATCAGGTGGATTTGATTAATAAAGGCAGTAGTTGCGTATACATTTATTGCATGGTTGAGCATCAAAGCAGTCCAGATGAATTAATGCCATACCGAATATTGCGTTATCAGC
>JAGOUD010000149.1 GCA_018061465.1 Burkholderiales bacterium | reverse complement strand
ATATACTTCATTGAAGGGATAATAACGTTTAGTATGTGCAAATACTGATACTACGGGGAATTGATATGTATGTGCTGTCAAATTAGCAATTTCGGTATCCGATAAATCGTCACGAATAATCACCCAATCATAATTTTTAGAATTACGCATTTGGGCAAAATATTTTTTCTTATCTAAATTAGTCAGATTAACATATTTAGCAAGACTTTCAAATAATTCTTCGGAATTATTACGAATATCTTTAGGAAGTACTGCCAACACGTAGGAGGCGCGGTTATCAGCTAGTATTATTCCATTTCTATCGGTTATCTGCCCGCGCACAGGGATAGTTGACACGATTGAGGAGTAATTGCTGATGGATTGCTGCAAGAGCACGCCATGATTGATTAATTGCAAATAACCATAACGTAAAAACAATACGCTAAAAGCAAAGATAACAAAAACATAAGCAGCAATTAACCGCGATTTATTCATTTTAATAGATTATATCAGAAGAGGAAGATTTTATCCCCAAGAGATTAAATAAGGCTAATACCAAAGGACATAAAATAAAGGTATCAATGGTAAAATCATACCAACTAATAAATAAATTATGCGTACTAAGCCCAATTAAAGCAATTATGCCAGTTAGGATCGCATAAAAAATGCAAATAGTCACATTCATCTGTAAATAACTTGATATACGATAAAAATTAACTAATGGTGTAGTTAAAAAACTAAGAATTAGGACAGCAAATAAATGACTTCCTAAGTACCAATGTCCAATTAAATCTGCCAATAACGCCAATAGAACTACAATACCCAATGAAAATGCCGAAGAAAACAACATTATTACCAAAACTACGCTTAAACAATCAATATATAATTTAGTAGAATTATTAATTATTATTTGCAATGTACTTAAACAAAGAATTAATAATATAAACCGAATATTATTCCGCTGCATTTTTTAACACCAATACATATTGTAATTTATTAAAATTCACAACCGGCTCGCAAAGAGCGGCATTAAACCCATTATTTTCATAAAACACTTTAGTAACACGGGCAACGGGTAAATTAGCTGGGTAAACATCATCCAAACCGGTGGTTACTAGAATATCCCCAATTTTAGTTTTATCATTTTTATTCATATATTTAACTGTGAGATTATTATTACCTACGCCTTGAATTAGCATCTTACTTTTAGAAACACTATTTTGCACATAAACTTTATAGTCCGGATTCGTAATTAGCATAACTTGTGCATTCGTTGGACTAACCAAGCCAATTTGACCAATAACCCCTTCTTTATTAACCACTGTATTACCAACCTCAATTTTATTATTTGCACCCTGATCAATTAATAATTTATTATTAATCAAATAATTAACATCAATAACCCCACGGGCTAGAATAACTTTAAAATCATCATATAATTTAGGTTGAGAGCGTAAACTTTCAATTTCTAATATATCATAACCATGGTTATTTTGTTGTTTAATTAATATTGCATCCCGTTCAATTTGGCGGCGTAATTGAGAATTTTCAGTTTCTAGTTGGCGTTGTGCCGATTTTTGTAAAAAAACCCATTGCGGGTAGCTACTGACACGATATTTAACAGCCACCACTTGCTGATGGATATGTACCGCTAGAAAATCACGTACAGTACTTATAAATGAAAACTTATCAAGAAGAATTAGCATAATGCTCACTAGGAGCAGCCAAAATTTGATGCGCAGCATTTATTTTATACGATTTAGATACAAACGATTATCAGAAATATAATCTAGCGCTACTCCACACCCCTTGGCTACGCATAACAATGGCTCCGAAGCAATATTAACTTTTAGCCCAGTTTCTTCATTAATTAAAATATCCAGCCCTCGCAACAGTGCACCACCGCCAGTTAGGGTTAATCCATTTTCAATTAAGTCCGCAGATAATTCCGGTGGCGTTGCTTCTAGCGCTTGGCGAATTGCAGTTACCATTTGATCGAGAGTATCTTTTAATGATTCGCGTAATTCGGCTGAATTAACTGTAATTTCTTTAGGCAGCCCTTGATATGCATTACGCCCTCGAATAGTCATTTCGCCATTATCAGTTTCAGGATGTGCTGAACCAATTTGCTTTTTAATCTCTTCCGCGGTAGTTTCTCCAATTAATAATCCATGTTTATTGCGAATATGGCTTGAGATAATTTCATCTACCTTATCCCCAGCAATTCTAATGGAATTAGCATACACCAGCCCACCTAAAGAAATTACCCCTACTTCAGTAGTACCGCCGCCAATATCAACCACCATTGAAGCACGGGCTTCAGATACCGGTAACCCAGCTCCCAATGCTGCTGCCATTGCTTCTTCAATCAACTCTACTCGGCGAGCACCCGCAGCCAAGGCTGAGTCTTTAATTGCGCGACGTTCTACCTGAGTAGAACCACATGGCACACAAATAACAATAGTTGGGGGAATAGAAAATATACTTTTACGCGAACCTAATTTTTTAATAAAGTATTTTATCATTTGTTCGGTAACGGTAAAATCAGCAATTACGCCATCCTTCATTGGGCGAATTACTTCTATTTGTCCTGGGGTTTTACCAAGCATAGTTTTAGCATCATGCCCAACTGCAATAATCCGTTTACCATAGCCGCCTTTTTCTAGCGCTAAAGCTACCATTGAGGGTTCATTCAGCAAAACCCCTTTGCCTTTAACATAAACGATAGTATTTGCCGTACCCAAATCAATAGCTACATCACTACCAAAATAACTCAATAATTTTCTCAATAACATGTTTATTCCTAATAAAATCTATTTATTGTGCAATATACTCTTCAATTTTAGAGTATATTTTCTCTAAAGTAAAACCAAAATGGGCAAATAAATCACTTGCTGGGGCTGATTCACCAAAAGTATCCATACTAATAATTAGCCCATCGCGTCCGACATATTTATACCATGAGTCAGCCACTCCAGCCTCTATAACAATTTTATGTTTAGCATTTGAAAGTACCTGCGCTTGATATTCCCGCTCCTGCTGGTCAAACAAGGTGGTTGCTGGCATAGATACTAATTGGACTAAATATTGTGTCTGCGCTACTAATTTATTATATACTAGTAACGCTAATTCTACCTCGGAACCGGTTGCAAAAAGAGTAATCTCTGGGTTAGCCCCATTACTGGCTAAAATATACCCCCCCCGTGAGATATTGTTAATCATCTCCGTCGTACGTTGAATATGGCATAAATTTTGCCGTGAAAAAATCAAACACGAGGGTGTAGTAGTTTGGCTCAGGGCCTGCCCCCAGGCTGCCATAGTTTCAACACTATCACAAGGACGCCATACTTGCATATTGGGAATTAAGCGTAAAGTGGCAATTTGCTCCACTGGTTGATGAGTTGGACCATCTTCACCTAAACCAATTGAATCATGAGTATAAACAAATATAGGGGCAATTTTCATTAAACTTGCCATGCGTAGTGCATTTCTGGCATATTCAGAAAACATTAAAAACGTACCGCCAAACGGTCTAATACCACCATGTAAATACATTCCGTTTAACATCGCCGACATTCCAAACTCACGTACTCCATAACTAATATAATTACCTACAAAATTATTGGCAGCACTCAAAGTTTGCGCAGTATTCCAGCGAGTTAAATTGGAACCGGTTAAATCAGCCGATCCTCCGACTAATTCAGGAAGAAATTTAGCATAATATTCAATTGCATTTTGTGATGCCAAGCGACTAGCAATGCTTTTTGCGCTATTGTTGGCTTCATGTATGCCCTTATTGATTATTTCATTCCAGTTAGCGGGCAGGTGATGTAAATTCCGGCGGCAAAACTCCTGGGCTAACTCTGGATATTTCTGTTGATAGTGCGTAAAAAGGTCATTCCATTCTTCTTCTAGTTTAGCTCCCCTATCTCGACAACTAAATTGTTGATAAATTTCATCAGGAATAACAAACGGTGGATATTGCCAGTTTAATTGTTTACGCACCAAATCAATTTCAGCATTGCCTAATGGCGAACCATGGCATTCTTCCTTGCCTACTTTATTAGGCGAACCTTTACCAATCTGAGTTTTACAAATAATTATACTCGGTTTATTGGCTTCATTTTTAGCATTATTAATTGCAATATTAACTGCATTAATGTCATGCCCATCAATATTATCTATTACCTGCCAATTATAGGCGCTAAAACGTTGTGCTACATTTTCACTAAACCAATCTTGCACCTCGCCATCAATAGAAATACCATTATCATCATAGATAACGATTAATTTACCTAATTTAATTGTACCTGCAAAAGAACACACTTCATGAGAAATACCTTCCATTAAGCAGCCATCACCTACAAATACATAGGTATAATGATCAACTATATTAAGCCCCTCACGATTAAATTCATGACCTAATAATGTCTCGGTTAACGCCATACCTACAGCATTGGCCAAACCCTGCCCCAACGGTCCGGTAGTTGTTTCAACACCATCAGTATAGCCATATTCGGGATGACCAGGAGTTCGAGAACCCAGTTTGCGAAACTGTTGCAAATCAGTAAGAGTTAAATTATATCCAGTTAAATGGAGTAAACTATAAAGAAGCATTGAACCATGCCCATTACTTAAAATAAAGCGGTCACGATTCACCCATTTAGGATTAGTGGGGTTATGCTGTAAATGATTTAGCCACAGCGCCACACCAATTTCTGCCATACCCATAGGCATACCTGGGTGTCCTGATTTAGCTTTTTCTACACTATCAGCAGATAATATTCTTATTGCATTAGCTAATTGGGTATAATTTGTCATAAATATCCTTTACATGTGCTTGCTAGATTAATTCGGGATTTTAACACAACCAGAATAATCTATACTTTTTGTTGCTGGTTTACATATTTTGCTGCTACGGATTGTTCTGGCGGTAGAGTGCGATTTATTTGCGTTAATGATATAATTATGGTAAAATAGAACCATTGAGACCAAACTTGGTGAGTAATTAATAAATAGTGAGCCTATTGAGTTTATTGTTTAAATACTCCAGATAAAATTGGTGACAATGTATACTCAAAGCGTACCATGACGCCCCGAGTATACATGTGCTAACCTCTTAATAATACTCCCATACTTGCAGAGCATACATACTCAGAGTATATTAAGATTATAACACCTATCGGGTTAGTGATAGACTGCTAAATACTGCCCACAAAATTATATTATATAAATTTTTAGGCGAGAATTCAACCAGGCTTAAATCAATAACC
>JAGOUD010000148.1 GCA_018061465.1 Burkholderiales bacterium | reverse complement strand
CTCCTTGATTTAATGTCATTGTAACATTGTTTGGTGTATCTGAGCATGCTGAAATTAACCCTAGAGCCGCACCTGCGATAAAAATGCGAATGACTTGAAACACAATATTTTGCATACTTTTAGAAATTAGCACTTTTACTGGTCCTTGGAAATGCAATTACATCGCGTACATTTTGAATACTAGTTATATAACTAATTAAACGCTCCAGTCCAACTCCAAAGCCAGCGTGAGGAACTGTACCAAAACGACGTAGATCTAAATACCAGTAGAGACTATCTTGACTCATTCCCATCTCCTGCATACGCTTGACTAATACGTCGTAACGTTCTTCACGAGCTGCACCGCCAACAATTTCACCAACTCCGGGCGCTAAAATATCCATAGCTGCCACCGTTTTGCCATCTTCATTTTGCCGCATATAAAATGCTTTAATATCACGTGGATAATCAGTTACAATCGTCGGTTTCGCCATTAATTCTTCACAAATCCACCGCTCGTGTTCTGAAGCGAGGTCAATTCCCCAGTGTACGGGGTTTTCAAAAGCTTTATTTGACTTTAAAAGATATTCAACCGCCTCAGTATAACTAATCATAGCAAATTCTTGATTGACTAATTGTTCTAAGCGTGATACTGCATCTTTATTAATAAATTGAGCAAAAAATGCCATATCATCAGAATTTTTATCTAAGACGCTTTTAAAAACGTGTTTTAATAATGCGGTAGCTAAATGGGCATTATCCATTAAATTAGCAAAGGCAATTTCTGGTTCAACCATCCAAAACTCAGCCAAGTGTCTGGTGGTATTAGAGTTTTCAGCTCTAAATGTTGGTCCAAAAGTATAAACCTTAGACATCCCTAAACAATAAGCCTCAGCATTTAATTGCCCCGATACTGTCAGAAAAGTTTCCCTACCAAAAAAATCTTGTTTATAATCGACTAAACCATTTTCATCTTTAGGTACATTATTTAAATTTAGAGTGGTAACTTTAAATAATTCACCAGCTCCTTCAGCATCAGCACCAGTAATTAGTGGAGTATGTATCCAAAAGAAGCCATTGCTTTGTAAATATTCATGTATAGCATAGGATACAGTATTACGGATTCTGGTTACTGCAGCAATTAAATTAGTCCGCACGCGTAAATGAGCCACTTCACGTAAATATTCTACAGTATGGCGCTTGGGAGATACCGGATATGAATCTGGGTTTTCTACTATGCCTAATATATCTATGGTTTCTGCCAGAATTTCAATTTGTTGCCCCTCACCCAGAGAATTAACTATAGTTCCAGTTACAATAAGCGAACAATCTTTAGTTAAGCGTATAATTTCATTGTAATTAGCTAAACTATTTTGTACCACGATTTGGATTGTGTTAAAACACGAACCATCACTTAAATTAATAAATGAAATTCCAGCTTTAGAGTCACGTCGACTTCTGACCCAACCACGCACTTGAACTTTGGTATCAACAGGCGGGGGAGTTAATAATAATTGCTTAACAGAGTGAACAGTCATTTTATTTAATATCTCTTTTCTAATAACGTAATTGCGGGTAATTTTCGGCCTTCAAGAAATTCTAATAAGGCACCTCCAGCGGTTGAAATATAACTTATTTTATTGGCTAGTTGAAATTTATTAATTGCAGCAATGGTATCGCCGCCGCCAGCTAAACTAAATGCTTTACTGTTGGCAATACTATTAGCTAATATCTTAGTGCCCGTTGCAAATTGATCAAACTCAAATACTCCAACCGGTCCATTCCAAATAATAGTGCCGGCCTCTTCAATAATATGACCTAATTGCTTGGCAAAATTATTGCCAATGTCTAAAATCATGTCATTATATTCTAAACTATCAATACCTTTGCTAATAGCGGCTGCATCAGAACTAAAATTTTTAGCCGTTACTACATCTGATGGGAGCGGAACTTTAGCTCCTCGTGCCAGCATTTTTTGTTGTATAGCTAAAGCTTGGTCAATTAATTCTGGCTCAACCAAAGATTTTCCGATATTTATACCATTAGCCAAGAGAAAAGTATTTAAAATCCCCCCGCCTACAATTAAATAATCAACTTTATCTGCCAGGTTGTTTAATATTGACAATTTTGTAGATACTTTGGAACCCGCAACAATTGCAACTACTGGTTTTTTGGGAGTAGCTAGAGCTTGGGATAATGCTTCTAATTCACTACTCATAAGTAAACCAGCGCAAACTTCTTTGGCATATTCACCTACGGTATCAGTTGAAGCTTCTTGCCGATGTGCTGTGGCAAAAGCATCATGTACAAATACATCACATAAAGCAGCATATTTTTTCCCCAGAGTTGGGTCGTTTTTTTTCTCCCCGATATTGCACCTTACATTTTCAAGCATTACAATATCTGATTGTTCAAAACTAATATTTTGAGATAAATCATTAACTATGGCAATTTTTCTGTTTACATGGTTGGATAAATATTCACTAACTGGTTTTATGCTATCATTTTGGTTACATGCTCCCTCTATGGGACGTCCCAAATGGGTGGCTACAATTACTTTTGCGCCTTGATCGAGGGCATATTTAATGGTTTTTATTCCAGCTACAATGCGAGTGTTATCAGTAATCTCACCATCTTGAATTGGAACATTCATATCAGTACGAATAAATAATACTTTATTTTTCAATTGAAGATCAGTTATTTTTTTAAATTTCATGATTTAACCACCCATCTTTAGTCTAAACGAGTAATTTTAGCATATCTGGCAATTTAACCGTGATTAATATGTCGGTGTCTAGTTATAGTTTTATATCCAGCATTTTGCATGCGGGTGGCTAAAGATTCGGCTATGTAAACTGAACGGTGCTTGCCACCAGTACAACCGATTGATATGGTTACGTAATTACGGTTATCTCGACTAAATTCACCTAGCCATTTATTAATTAAATTAAAAATATCGGTAATCATTGCGGTAACTTTATTTTGTTTAGATAAAAATTCAATAATTGGTGTTTCCATGCCATTAAAATCGCGAATATTTTTGTCATAATAAGGATTAGGGAGACAGCGTACATCAAATACAAAATCTGAATCTATGGGTAAACCATACTTAAAGCCAAAAGATTGGATAACAATATTAAGTTGGGAGTAGTCGGCTTTAACAAATTGTTTAATTATTCCCCGTAATTGGTTGGCTGAGAGATCACTAGTATCAATCCTATGCGCCAACATACTCATGGGTGCCAAAATCTCTTGCTCCTCAATGATGCAGTCACCAATGGTTTTTTTATCATTTGCCAGAGGATGTTTACGCCTGGTTTCAGAAAATCGTTTAATTAATATATCAATCCGCGCATCTAAAAAAATTATTTTAATTGTTATATCTAATTGATTAAGGCTGGCTATTGCTAATGGTAATTGACGTAATAATGAATATGAACGTGTATCTATACTTAGGGCTATTTTATTTACGCCGCTAACGGTCTTATAGAGTTCTATTAATTGCACCAATAATGGCGGTGGCAAATTATCTACACAAATATACCCGCTATCTTCTAAAATACGTAAGGCCGTAGACTTTCCGGCTCCAGCTAAACCACTAATTAAAATTAATTGCATAATAATTTATGCTCCATTAAAGAGGAATCATGTTGGTCGATAAATGCCTGATGCGCTTTATTGGTATTCAAATGCTGTTTAATCATTACTTCCACTAAAACTGGTAATGATAGTTGTCTACCTATGGGCAATTCATAAGTTATTATAGAACTATCTAAAATGCTTGTTGTGTTTCGTAGTACTGTGAGCGGGTTAATAGTTAAAATGTTCGTATTTGAAAGCTGTATAATCAAGGTTAATTGTTGCGACGAAATTGCACTATTTAAGCCAAAGGTTTGAACAATATCAATAAATCCCATTCCGCGAATATGTATAAAAAATTTGTCGGTGAAGTTACTCATGATTACTTGATTTTTAACTTTAGTTAAACATACCATATCATCAGCAATTAATTGATGTCCACGCGATATAAGTTCAAGCGCTAATTCACTTTTACCCATCCCGCTTTCACCACTTATTATTACTCCGCAATTAAAGATGCTAAGAGCGGTACCATGAAAAAATTCTTCCATTTTATATTATTTTGAGTCTCCTTTGAACTATGTCCTCGTGTATGCCCATATTTTTACTCTTGAGAATGGTCGCTATTCCATAGCTCTTCAATAGTGTAATAGTCACGTACTTTGGGAAGCATTATATGTACTACTACTTCACCACTATCTACTAAAACCCATTCCCCGCCTTTTTTGCCTTCAACTCCAATAATTTTAATACCTTTAGATTTAAAATCTTCGGTAACATTATGTGCTAAGGCCGATACCTGACGGGTTGATTTACCCGAACATATAATAATCGCATTAAACAGTGAAGACATTTTAGTAGTATCAATAACTACAATGTTTTCACCCTTTAAATCTTCTAGTGCATTAACCGCTATACTAGTAATTTGTTTTGTATTCACATTCCACCTTTTAATATTAAGTTTATTTAACAACCTGCTCTAAATTAGCCATATAACATAATATTATCACAATATGCCTCAAATAGGTAAGATAGTAGTGCTGTATGATTCAGCCCATTGTTAATTATGTCCAGTTTTGACCATTTAATATATGGCATGGTTGTAACACAAGTTATAAATGGTAATTTTCGGCAAAGCTATTTGACATTAAGTCTAAATCGTAAAATGATATTGCATTTAATATTATATAAACTTATATTACTAATATATGGAGATACTAACGGATAATTATAATAGAAGTCTAAGATGTATATCGAATCGTTTAATAATTTATTTTTTTTAAGGCCACGTAATGCAAATATTAGAATATAATAAGATAGAAAGTAGGATAATAGAAATTCGTAATGTAAAAATTATATTAGATAATGAGGTAGCACAGTTTTATGATGTGGAAACTAAGCGAATTAATGAAGCTGTGAATAGAAATCCTGAAAAATTCCCTGAGGGATATATTATAGAGCTAACAGAAGCAGAAAAAGCCGAGGTAGTCGCAAAATGCGGCCACCTGCAAACTCTTAAATTTTCTTCAGCATTACCTAAGGGTTTTACAGAAAAGGGGCTGTACATGTTAGCAACTATTCTCAAAAGCCCAACAGCTACTCAAACAACGCTATTAATAATTGAGACTTTTGCAAAAGTTAGAGAAATAGGGCATACAGTAAACCAATTAACTGTGCTCCCGGAAGGTTCACCAAAGCAAAAAGCATTGATTCACCGTACAGGTGAATTGCT
>JAGOUD010000016.1 GCA_018061465.1 Burkholderiales bacterium | reverse complement strand
GCATAGTACTATTCATGCATCAGCGCAATTAGCTATAGATAGTGATATGTTTAGGAATATATCACATTTGCTAGATATAGGCGGTGGTTCAGGATGTTTTTCCACTGCATTTATTAACCGTCATTCAAACTCCGTTGCTACTATATTTGAATTACCAGAGGTTTGTGCCACTTTAGCCAGTCAAATTGGTAATCCACAAATTAATTTATATTCTGGGAATTTTCTTGTTGATGATTTCATCAATGATTGTGATGGAATTTTATTAAGTAACATTCTACATGACTGGAATATAAATATAGTTAAACTATTACTAGAAAAATCATTTAGAGCTTTACCAAGTAAGGGTAAACTTTTTATTCATGAGATGTTACTGAACGAAGATAAATGTGGCCCTGTGACAGCTACAGCATTTAATTTGCTTATGTATGTTAATCATGGATCACAACAATTTACGCAATCTGAGTTATATGCTC
Source organism: Burkholderiales bacterium (assembly GCA_018061465.1). Classification (GTDB taxonomy): domain Bacteria; phylum Pseudomonadota; class Gammaproteobacteria; order Burkholderiales; family UBA11063; genus Aquella. Next base: position 20,476 of record JAGOUD010000016.1, on the reverse strand, counting down.
TTTTAGAAGAAGCTGGGTTTAAATTTTATAATTATATTAAAACCCATCCTTATTATTCCCTAATTGTTGCTCAAAAAGAATAAATTTAAACTATTATGTGATTTTATAGAGGGGTATTAGAACCAGGGCTGTTTCTATGAAAATTGGCAGGATATAGGTTAAATAGTATATTCTAAGTTTTTCAGTATATTGATCCTGGCTTTGTCATTTTTTAGGGATTAAATTTTATAAGTGGTTGATATAGAATTGCATATTTTTCATGGGCACTACATTGGTTTAATTATAAGTTAGTATGAGAATAGAGTTTTAAAGTATTGTAACTGTAAACCTCTATCTAACCATCCAATTGTGGGTTTTTTAGATCTGGTAAGCGTGTATTTTAGCACCAGAAATAATAATCAAGTATACATACTTTACCATCTTTCTAAGTAATAAATATTATATGAAAAAATCCTTATTGATAAAAAACAAAGAAGTAATCGTAGAAAAGCTAAAACAAACCTGCCTATTTAACCGCTCTGATTTATACTTTAATATATTTATTTTATGAACAGCCGTGATATTATGGTTCCCGCTACCCAAAAAAGTATATGTGTAATTAAATTACAGTTGCTACAATGTCGACCTGTATGTCTCGAATCTAATGTAATTCAGTGAATAAATTGTATTGGGGAATTAAGGAGTATATACAATTAATATAACATGGTTTTTATTATAAGGAATGAATTATATATGAGTTATACGCGGGTTATGAGTTATACGCGGGTTGTAAGAAGTTATGTTGCCAGTGTTTGTGGGTGGTCAGAAACTTCACAAGAAGATGAATTATTATCACCTTTGGGGTTCAGGGCGCCAGAAGCGCAGCCACTTTTAAGTTCTGGAGATAGCGGAAGAGTTAATGATCAGCTTTCGCGTAGCACTCCTTTGAGTAGTATGTTTGTGGCTCAAACCAGCCCAACCACTAAACCGCTGCAACCGCCTCCTCCATATACACAAGCACCAATAGCTAAAAATGATTTAGACGCCGGTACCAGTCCAATATCTACGGACCAACAAAATGAAGGCTTGCAACCGCTTCCTCCATATACAGAATTCGATGATTCCGACGCACCTTCGTACGCAGCAGTGCAAGAAGCGCAAGAAGCGCAAGAAGCGCAAGAAGCGCAAGAAGCGCAAGAAGCGCAAGAAAGTATGCGAGGTAGACCAGCGCGCCCTGCCACAGTTAATGACCCTGACGCTAACTCAGATTGTTCAGATGTGGTAGTAAGAGCAGCAATAACGGCTGGGGTGTTAGGAGTGGGTGCTTTAATAAGCTATGCTATAGAAGAATATGTTAATAGAGATGTGAATGGATATTGATTGATTACCGCACAATGAATGTGCGGATTTTTATTATAAAAAATTGTTGCGCCTTATTGCGGTTATAACTATATTCAATTCAATTTTATGTTTTTTTATTACTGCTTTACCAAGTCAAAATTTATTTAGAAAAACTGCGTGTTATTTTGCATTAATGTTTTGTTGAAGAGTTAAGCATTCTATTGTAGGTGAAAAAGTTTTATAAGTTACAATTATACTGAGATGATTACTAAGGTTTTGTCCCAAATAATTCAAAATTATTGATTTATCAGTTTAGTCATCATCAGTATAGTTATTAAGAATACTGTCTGGGGTACTGTTGTCAAGGGGGGCGTTATTATTGATATAGCTAGTTATTTCACCAATATCAATATCAGAATATATTGGGACAATATTTAATTTGTCGGGAGCAGATAAGGAATTATTACCTAAAAGCGTTTCCATTATACTAAGCTTTTTAAGGGTGGCAGATTGAGTATCACCGGTGATGACAACTTGGTCCTCTCTTTTCCGCTCAGGGGTATTTACTCGGGTTGCTTTAGAAAATGCTCTTAAGCATATATATGAGTTTTGAGATTCCAGGAATTCATAAATTAGGAAGAGTATGTGGTGTTGAATATGGTAAAATCACGAGTTATAGAAATTATAATAACTTGCTTGAATCCTTATGTTAAATATGTTGTGTAAGTATTAAGCGTTAAGGAGTTTATATAAGCAGTAATATTTAGCAATGTTATTTATCTCTAGGAAAGAGTATGTCACAACCTACACCCAAAAAATTATTTATTAAAACCTTTGGCTGCCAAATGAATGAGTATGATTCAGATAAAATGGCAGATATAATGAACCAATTTGATGGTTATATTAAAACTGATAACCCAGAAGAAGCTAGTGTAATAATATTTAATACCTGTTCCGTTCGTGAAAAAGCACAAGAGAAAGTTTTTTCTGATTTAGGACGAGTGCGGCATATTAAACAGCAAAACCCTAACGTAATTATTGGTGTAGGCGGTTGTGTAGCTTCTCAAGAAGGTGATGCTATAATTAAGCGTGCACCGTATGTCGATATTGTTTTTGGCCCGCAAACCCTACATCGCATTCCTCAACTTATTCAGAAAAAACACCAATCTGGTAAGTCCCAGGTGGATATTAGTTTTCCGGAAATAGAAAAGTTTGATAATTTACCCGAAGTTAAAGTGGATGGAGTGAGCGCCTTTGTCTCTATTATGGAGGGGTGTTCTAAATATTGTTCATATTGTGTTGTTCCGTATACAAGAGGTGAAGAAATCTCCCGTCCATTTGCGGATGTGATTAAAGAGGTAACCAGTCTTGCTAATAATGGAGTGCGTGAAGTAAATCTATTGGGGCAAAATGTGAATGCTTATCGTGGGCTCATGCCCAATGGTGAATTAGCTGATTTTGCCTTGCTTTTGGAGGTTATTCATGATATTCCTCAAATATTACGCATTCGCTATACTACTTCTCATCCTAACGAAATGTCCCAACGAATAATAGATTGTTATGGCACGTTACCTAAATTAGTATCCCATTTACATTTACCCGTGCAAAGTGGATCAGATCGTATTTTAGCTGCTATGAAGCGTGGTTATACGAGCTTGGAGTATAAGTCAATAATTCGTAAAATCCGTAAGCTGCGACCTGATATTTCATTTTCTTCAGATTTTATTGTTGGGTTTCCTGGGGAAACGGAGGAAGATTTTACTAAAACAATGAAACTTATTGAAGAAGTTGGTTATGATACCAGTTTTAGCTTTATTTATTCGCCGCGCCCGGGTACTCCAGCGGCAGAAATTCCAGACTCTACTTCAACTGCAGTGAAGCTAACTCGATTGCAATATTTGCAAAAATATATTGATGAACAATCTTTTCAACTTAGTCAAAATATGGTAGGTTCGGTGCAAAAGGTATTGGTTGAAAATAAATCTAAGCGTAATAGTGAAGAGTTAAGTGGTAGAACTGAAAATTTTAAAGTAGTAAATTTTGCTGGTAGTGAGAGATTAATTGGGCAAATTGTTAATATGAAAATTACTCAGGCATTAAAAAATAGTTTACGTGGTGAAATAATAATAGCTGATTAATTGTGTTTTATTGGGAGCGTAATACATTGCAACATAGTAATAAAATTTGTTTTGAAGTTGAAGATAGCAATATTCTGATTAATTTATGTGGTCCTATGGATGAGTATATTCGTCAAATAGCTAATCATTTTGATGTAACGATTACTCGCCATGGAGAATGTTTTGCCGTAAAGGGGCAAAATTATCAGCATGCTATGGAAAGTCTGCAATATTTCTTTGATTTAGCCAAGACTAAAAATCTTGAAATAGACGATATTCAGCTAGGTTTAGCTTCAGGCAGCAATACTCATTATAAAGAAAATGCCACTATTATTCATTCAAAGCGTGGAGATATTATAGGAAGAACGCCGAATCAAAATACATATATTCAAGCTATTTTAAGTAATGATATAACTTTTGGAATTGGACCTGCAGGAACTGGTAAAACTTACCTTGCAGTTGCTTGTGCCACCGATTTATTTGAAAAAGAGTTGGTTAGACGGATTGTTTTAGTACGACCTGCGGTTGAAGCTGGTGAAAAACTTGGATTTTTACCAGGTGATATGGCACAGAAGGTTGATCCATATTTACGCCCCTTGTATGATGCATTATATGATTTAATGGGGTTTGATAAAGTAAGTCGCTTATTTGAAAAAAATTTGATAGAGATAGCTCCATTGGCATTTATGCGCGGACGTACTTTAAATAATGCTGTGATTATTCTGGATGAAGCGCAAAATACTACTCCGGAACAAATGAAGATGTTTTTAACCAGAATTGGTTTTGGTTCTAAAGCAATTGTAACTGGAGATATTACGCAAATTGATTTAGATAAGCATCAAAAAAGTGGGCTTATTGCGGTTGAACATATTTTGCGTAATATACGCGGTATTCATTTTCATCATCTAACTAAAGCTGATGTGGTACGGCATCCTTTAGTACAGAAAATTGTTGAAGCATATGAAGATATGTAGTAAAAATCTTAAAACCGGTCTAGGTTTCTGCATGTGGTGCATAGTAAAACGGTTATATAGCCCTTTGTTTCTTAAACCATTCTCCTAATTTATGGTCAAAATTTTATCCTATAGAATTTTGACTTGTTCAGCTTGATTAAGATATATTATAAGTATATAATGCTTAAGGTAAGATTACAGCATTAATATTTAAATATTGGAGGTTAAAGATGAACTTAGATATAAATATAGACCCAAATCAGCAACAATCATTGCCTGGTGAAGAACAAAAGATGCATCCAATTCCAATCCACGACGACCCAAACTATATAGGGAGCAATAAGTTAAAAGATAAGGTTGCATTAATCACTGGCGGCGATAGTGGGATTGGAAAGGCAATAGCTATTGCCTTTGCTAAAGAAGGGGCAAAAATAGTCATCTCATATTTAAATGAAGATAGCGATGCGCTAGATACTAAAACGAAGGTGGAAAAATATAGTGCTAATTGTTTGCTATTAAAGGGTGATTTAAGTGTAAGCAAAATGAGCATGTATATTATAAATCGGACAATAGAAACATTTGGTAAGCTAGATATTCTAATTAATCATGCAGGTGAGCAATATCAAACTGATTCTCTTGAAGATGTTACTGATGAAAATTTAGAAGAAATATTTAGAGTTAATGTATTTTCTATGTTCTATTTAACTCGGGAAGCTTTGAAACATATGCAAAAAGGTTCCTCAATAGTCAATACGGTATCAGTAGTTGCCTATAAAGGTAATCCATCATTATTAGATTATTCTTCAACTAAAGGGGCTAATCTGTCTTTTACTAGAGCATTAGCCGCGTCTTTAGCTAAAAAAGGTATCAGAGTTAATGCTGTAGCGCCAGGTCCTATTTGGACACCGTTAATTCCGGCTAGTTTTTCTTCTAAAAAATTGAAAGAATTTGGTAAAGATACCCCCTTGGGAAGACCGGGGCAGCCGTTTGAATTAGCGCCAGCGTATGTATATTTAGCCAGCAATAGCGATTCCAGCTATGTTACCGGTCAGGTAATTCATGTTAATGGAGGAATACCGGTTGGTTCATAATTAATATTTTTATAATACAACCGGGTTATTTTATGAATTTTGGTCTTCAAGAGCTTCTATTTCTATAGTGTTTTTTTTAAGTTGATATTCTTGATTACTGATTACAGTTAGTTCAACATATGCAGTACCCCGATTATGTATTCCCAATTCCTTTGCTCCCATCTTGCTTAGATCAATCACTCGGTGTTGTTTAGGCATGCGATCAGTTACTTCAACATAAATGCTCTTATTAGTTAGTGGGGAAGTAACTTTTAATTTGGTTCCTAAGGGTAGGGTTGGATGAGCTGATAAATTAGGGTTTTGTGCATGGAAAATTCTACCATTAGCCATTGGTTTGCCATCAAATCCATCACTGCCGCCATAAAAGCTTGCAATGCCCGCCATATAAGCTTTTTTAGGTTTATGCGATTTAGAACGTTTCTTTTTAGCATGTTTTGTATGAGATGTTTTGCTATGTCCGGTAGGCGAGGTGGCTGCTTGCGCAACAAAAAAGCCCAAAATTAAAATTAAACTAAGAAGGAATTTCTTCATTATATTACTCCTGTATTATATAACTTCAAGTAGGTGGATATGCTAACTATTTTTAGCCCCACTAAATTTTAATTGCCGCCATGCTTCATAAGTAACTACAGCAACACAATTAGATAAGTTAAGACTGCGTCCAATATGTTGCATTGGAACTTTTACTAGTTGCGAAATGTTATTTACTATGTGTTGAGGTAAACCACATGTTTCCGAGCCAAATACTAATACATCAGTATCTTTGTAGGCAATTTCATTATAATAAGCTACCCCGCTTGTCTCAATCGCAATTAATCTTCTGGAAGCAAAATAATTGGCACAGTGTTCCCATGTCGTATGTACCATTACACTTGCATATTCATGATAATCAAGCCCAGCGCGACGTAGTTTCTTGTCTTCCAAAGAAAATTTGGGGTTTACTAAGTGTAATTGCGCTCCAGTATTAGCACAAAGGCGAATTATATTACCCGTGTTTTGTGGAATATCAGGTTCAAATAAAACAATAGCAACCATAAGGGTAGTCTATTTAAAATATGCCCGCAATTGTGTTGCGGTTAATACAAAAATAATTCCCTCACCACTTTCAGTATCTAACCAAGTAAACGGTAATTCTGGGTAAATTTCTTCCAATTCACATCTATTATCGCCCATCTCAACTACTAATATCCCGTGATCGTTAAGATATCTTGTTGCATTCTTTAATATTTTATGAATAAAATTGAGTCCATCTATTCCCCCAGATAAGGCGTGCTGCGGCTCATGTAAATATTCTTCATTCAATTGTTCCATACGCAGTTGATCTACATAGGGTGGATTACTCAAAATTATATCAAATCGTTGTGGAGGCAAATTCTCCCATAAGTCTGACCGTACCAGCTTAATTTGATCTTCAAGAGCATATTTTACTATATTTATTTTGGCTATCTCTAAAGCCTTAACATCAATATCAGCTGCAATAATTTTACTTTGAGAAAAATAATCGGCAGCAATAATTGCAATTGAGCCATTTCCGGTACATAAATCCAGTACTGTTTCTATCGAACCCATCTGTTCTAACCAGGGGAGTAATTTATTTGCCAATAAAATTTCAGGAATAAAGGAACGGGGAATGATGGCCCGTTCATCAACATAAAAAGAATAACCCTGAATAATTGCTTCATGAGTGATGTATGGCGCTGGAAGCTTTGCCACAACTCTCTGTTTGAATCTATTAGCAATTAATGTAGCCTCACTATCTAAAATAATTGCATCTAAATAAGGTTCTAACATATGAAGCGGTAAATTTAAACTGTTTAAAATTAAATAAACCACTTCATCATGCGCATTACTAGTACCATGACCATAAAATAACTCGTTTTGATTAAACAAGCTAACCCCAAAGCGTAGCCAATCACGTAGTGTTTTAAACTTTATTTGTGCTTGACTTATCAGAGCATCAATGGTGGTTTCTGCTAAGGTTGACAATTTTATTTCTTTTTAAGTAATTCAAGCATGGTAGTGCCAAGCTCTGCCGGTGATCTAGTATAAGCGATACCCGCTCTTTCAAATGCAGCAAATTTTTCTTCAGCGGTACCAGTACCACCAGAAATAATAGCACCAGCATGACCCATGCGTTTGCCCTTAGGTGCAGTTACTCCAGCAATATAACCTACTACAGGTTTAGTAACGTTGGATTTTACATATTCTGCGGCTTCTTCTTCAGCGGTACCGCCAATTTCGCCAATCATTATAATTGCTTCAGTTTCGGGATCGTTTTCAAATAAGGCTAAGGCATCTATATGTGAAGTTCCAGGTATTGGATCACCACCAATTCCAATGCAAGTAGATTGTCCCAGGCCTAGTTTAGTAGTTTGTGAAACGGCCTCATAAGTTAGAGTGCCTGAGCGGGATACAATTCCAATTTTACCTTTTTGATGAATGTGTCCTGGCATAATTCCAATTTTACATTCACCAGGAGTTATAATGCCTGGGCAATTTGGTCCAATTAAACGACTGCCTGAACTTTCAACATACCGTTTTACCAGTAACATATCTAGAGTAGGTACACCCTCAGTAATACATACGATTAATTTGATTCCCGCATCTACAGCCTCAACAATAGAATCTAGTGCAAATGGTGCCGGAACATAAATTACCGAAGCATCAGCATTAGTTTCAGCTACAGCTTCTTTCATAGTGTTAAATACTGGTAATTCAAGATGTACTGTCCCACCTTTTCCAGGAGTTACCCCACCGACCACTTTTGTGCCGTAACTTAAGGCTTGTTCAGAATGAAAAGTGCCATTTTTTCCGGTAAATCCCTGTACTAATACTCGAGTTTCTTGATTAATTAAAACGCTCATTGTTTATCTTCCTAACCTATAATTTCTTTTAAAGTGCCTACTACTTTTTTAGCAGCATCAGCTAAACCATCTGCTGGTATTAAATCTAACCCAGACTTTGTTAAAATTTCTGCACCTAATTGGGCATTATTACCTTCTAATCGTACTACCACAGGAACTGCAACATGCACCTCTTTTACGGCAGCAATGATTGCCTCAGCAATCATATCGCAACGCACAATTCCACCAAAGATATTAATTAATACCGCTTTTACACTTGAATCCTCCAAAATTAATTTAAAGGCTTCAATAACCCGTGCTTTAGTAGCTCCGCCACCAACATCAAGGAAATTTGCTGGTTGCCCGCCATAGAGTTTAATAATATCCATCGTTGCCATTGCAAGACCAGCACCATTTACCATACATCCAATATTACCTTCAAGAGCTACATAATTCAAATCAAATTCGGAAGCTTCTACTTCACGTGGATTTTCCTGAGTTTTATCCCTTAATTTTAATAAGTCGGGGTGGCGGTATAATGCATTTGAATCTAAAACAATTTTTGCATCCACACAAACTAATTCACCATTCTCCCGCACAGCCAACGGATTTATTTCAAAAAGAGCAAAATCATTTTCAATAAATGCCCGATAGCTGCCCATCATCATTTTTACAAATAAATTTACCTGCTCATTAGTTAAGCCTAACTTGAAACCAACTTCCCGTGCATGACATTCACGTAATCCAATTAGGGGGTCAACAACAACCTTAAAAATCTTTTCCGGAGTTTCATGGGCAACTTTTTCAATTTCAACGCCACCTTCAGTTGATGCCATAAATGTTACTCGACGGCTGGAGCGGTCAATTACAGCGCCTAAATATAATTCGCGCGCCACTGGATAGACATCTTCACTTACATAAACTGAATTTACTAATTGACCATGAGCATCAGTTTGATAAGTCACTAAATGTTTGCCTATTAATTCTTGTGCAACTTCCATTGCCTCAGCGCTAGATTTAACTACTTTAACTCCACCAGCTTTACCGCGCCCACCAGCATGTACCTGAGCTTTAATTACGGCAAATTTGCCCCCCATTTGATCAAATGCGTTACCAGCCTCTGCAGCATTAGTAGCTAGAATGCCAGTTTGGACTTTTAATCCATATTTTGCTAACAATTCTTTAGCTTGGTATTCATGTAAATTCATCGTTACTCCTAATTATTTATTAAACTATTAAGACCGAATTTTAACACTTTAGCACCTGCAGCATAAAATTTATTGCAATTTTGTTCCAATTAGTATAGAATTACGCTCTTTACAATGTAATGGAAGCTTGGCAGAGCGGTTGAATGCAACAGTCTTGAAAACTGTCGAGGGTGCGAGCCCTCCGTGAGTTCGAATCTCACAGCTTCCGCCAAATTTATTTGACAAAACATTTTAATTTGCGATATAATCATCAACTTATCAATCGCGGGGTGGAGCAGCTTGGTAGCTCGTCGGGCTCATAACCCGAAGGTCGTTGGTTCAAATCCAGCCCCCGCAACCAATTCCTATCAATGATTTTCACGATTTTAAAAAAGTCGCGGTAACCGATTTTTTGTACTCTAATTCATTTTTTGCCTATAGTTGGTCGTTAATATTTCCTTTTCTTAATTTTTTAGTTTCCACATCCATCTCCTGGTTAATTACACTATTTCTAATTCAGGTTTTGATTAATTACGAGCAATATATTTAGTTTTAAATAGTGTATCCCAAATAGTAGTAACAAAGCCATAATTATAATTGAATGTTCGGTGATGCAGATTATGACTAGTTGAAATGGAAAAGAAATAGCGCAAAATTGGTAGGTTTGGGACTAATTCATAACCGGAATGAACGTATACCCCAAGTACAATTAAAGAGTAATATAATGGCTGAATTAATTTTGAATACATGGGTATGGTACTTAAGAAAAATATTGCACCCGAAAATTGTATAAGTGCTTCTAAAAAAGAATTTGACTCAGCGGTAAGTGGTCTAATCCTTAAAGATAAGTGGTGCACTTTGTGTACTAGCCGAAAAAGTACCTTATAGGTATGCATTATCCTATGAGTTACATAAAAATATAAATCATAACATAACAAAAATATAAAAGGAGATACCCACAAATAAAATTTTCCATAATAATTAGGGTTAGTATAAACGTTAGTATGGTGAGTGTGGATCAAGGCAACTAAAAAACTTCCCCCCAAAATAAATATAACAAGTGTTTTCAAGCAGTTTTTAATCTCAAATAGAACACTTCGGTAGGTCGCTTTACTATTATTTAAAATTTTTTTCCGAGCAAAGTAGGTCGGTATAATTTTTGGTAAAATGGTAAAAATAGTACACGCTATTGTATAGGTTATAGCAACTCGCAATCCTATCATCACTTCATAACCAAGTAGTTGAATTATTTTATGCATAATAGAAACCCTCTTAATATAAAATATATAAATTAATATGTCTTATGTACCAACCATCTTTGAATTGTGACGTTTATAAAACTACAATTTGTCCTCATTCAGAAAATACCAAACTTTGATTTTTTTCAGCCAAAGATGTTGACATAAAATACCAAACTAATAAAATTGTAGCCACTATAACAGCTACTGTCATTGACAATGAAATAATAATTGGTCCTAAACTGATATAATATCTAATTAGTATTAAGGATAACGGTATTGCAATAAGCCCAAAACACCCAATTCCAACTAGCATTGCAATAAGAGGATTAGCCCATACTCGTAATACCCCACTTACAACAATCCTAACTCCATCAAATAATTGATAAATCGCCAAATAATAAAAAAACTTAGTAGTTATTCTAATGAGTTCTACATGATGAAAAGAGCTATATTTATGTATATAAGGATGTATCAAATATTGAGGAAGAAAAATATATACCAGTCCAACTATTGTACTAAAAATTACCATTATTGCTAAACTTTTGTATGCTACTTCCCAAGCTAGATCCAATTTATTTTTGGCAATAAATTTACTAATAGTTACAGCAACTGCCTGCGACAATCCCAATGGAACCATACTGAATAATAATAAATATTGCCCTATTATTTGTTGAGAGGCAAGCGCCACTACTCCAAAATGACCAATTAATAGCGTAATAAACATAATGGCTAACATTTCGCCGGACATTTGTATACCTATTGGCAAACCTAAACGTATAATTTTGGGTAACTGTATCAAATTAGTAAATGATACTAAATTAATATATGCCCCAATAAAATTTTTTGTACGCCAGTATAAATATATTCCCAAACTCAGGCAGCTTAATATAGAAGCAATTGTTGTTGAAAACCCTAACCCTGCAAAGCCCATTTGGGGGAAACTAAATTTTCCCATCACTAGTGCATATGCTAAAAATACTCCAAGTAGCATACGGAATATACCATAATAATAAATTATTTTTTGATGACTACAGCCTATAATTACTTCTATTAAAACTGTAGTCCATAACATGGGCAATACGCTTGGGGCAAAGTACAAATAGTATTTTTTAATCAGCCCAATCAATGATTCAGGTTCGTGAAAAATCCTCAACAATAAGGATATGTTATAAAATATAACCATTACTACTAGTCCAATTAGCGTTGCATAGTATAACCCCTGAATTAAAACTCGTATAATACCCGCATAATCTTTCTGGGCGTGTCTTACCGAAACCAAGGTAGATATTCCCTGTAAATTGCCTAACGCAAAAATAAAAATCCCCATATAAATACTGGTCACAATAACACTTGCGGCCAGCACGTGTATACCTAATGTAGAGACCATTAAATTATTAATTAAAGTCCCTAAACACAGAGCGAGTCGAGTAAAAATTAGTGGAGCTGCAGATAACATTATTGTAAAATATATATTCACTTTTATATACTCCTAGGACGCCACTAAAAATATGGCTACAAAGCACAATAACCTCAGCAAATCAAATAAATAAATGACCTACCATGAGTTTATACCTATAGTTAGCATTATTCGCGTAAGACATATCTTTAATAATTTATATGGTATTCTAACTTGTTCGCGTAAAACACATTCTTTATAATCTCTATCCATAATTTCCATAAAACGCTGATTTAAATTATTATCATTAAGTACTATAAAATTCATATCATTAAAGGCGAAATAACGCAATGCACCATGTGACCAATTGGCTGATCCACCAAGTAAAACTGTATTGCCATTAGCTAAATTAAATAAGGCCATTTTAGTATGCATTTGAAACGATGAATTATATATTCCAACTTGTGCATTGCTTAATAATCTGACAATAGGAATAACATTTGGCATGTTATATGTTTTGAAGGAGAACATATAATTATTTGTATCAAGTATTAATCTTAACTTTCCGCCTCTTAATAGAAAATTATTAAGCGCATTAATTATATCAGTATCGGTAAGAATAGCCAGTTCGGCATTAATTTCACGAGATTGATTAATAAGGTATAAGATTGTTGGTTTTATTTCAGCAGTATTTAATACCCGTGCCATTTTATTTATAGAGGTATACCTGGACAAATCAATATTTATTGGTTTAATTTTAAAATTGGTAGACAAAACCGAGTCAACTAAAGCTTTTTTTCTTGGATTTAAGTTGGCAATGGTTTTAGCCGCTGCTTGATAAATAACTTTTGCAAAAATTCCCTGAAAAACCAATAACATATCTTTATTATTCCAATTGCTACAATTAAAATTTCTACTACCAATACACGCTTTTTGCCCCTCATTAATTATTAAAATTTTTTGATGATTAGAAGACAATTTTAGCAAAGCATATATCTTATGCAGAATTGTATATTTAGTATTATTAATTGTATTTTGCAGCCATGGAGTATGGAATAACCACATTAACAAGTTATTTGGCAGAGAATTGGGTTGATAATTTACTTCCCAGCGTAATTTGCCGTGAGTAGCTCTAACTAATGGATGATGTGCTATTTTTTCTGGTGTAACTTCATATCCAAAATCAATAGCATCTACAAAAACTGTACCGGTTACATTACACTGTTCTAGATATTGTACCAGCTTTAGTTCCAACGATTGTAAATTAGGATTATTAAGATCAGCCTTATTTTTATACAGCCACATAAACATGCTAACCCATATAATATCATTAACTTTTATTTCGCTTATTAATTGGGAGTAAATCTGTTCATGTGCATAAATTTCAGCCGAGGAATAACTATACCAGTTATAGGACAAGGGCAACTTTGACCTGCCAATCTTATAATATTGCAGAATATTCCAGCTAAGCCCTATTATACAGAATATGCCCATTATCTCTATTATGTAATTCATGACATTACCCTACCCTATAAGCTGTTTTAATTAGATTCTATCTCTAACATCGAAGTCGGATATTTGTATACTATACTATTATTTTAACACACTTATCTATTCATTTAAAGTTTATTTTTTATTGTGATCTGACCCCGATTTTATAGGCACATTTTTATGCGCAGCACTTTTAAACTGTTATTCAAATGCATCTGGGGCAGCACAACTTAAAAGTGAATGTCGCCGAATACGATTATAAATATATCTCAATATACTGAAAAATGTTTTGTTTAGCACCTTCACGAGTTTGGTACTTTTCTGTATAGATTAATTCTGTTTTTAATGTATGGAAAAACTCTCTACCACGGCATTACCCCAGCAGTTACCCTTACGACTCATACTACAGATTAAACCGTACTTTTGCAATATGACTTGATAATCATGGAAACAATATTGCGAACCGCGGTGTGAGTGGCATATTCTTAGCTACTGGTAGATTATGTTTAGAATCAGTGGTAACTTTAAATTTTTTCTTACCTTTAGCATATTACTTTTAGTGCGCAGCAAAGTATGCTGTGGCCTTTTTTAGCATATCTTGTTTCCTGTGTTATTGCCAGTGCTTTTTAAGATAGACCGGTCATTAACTGCTAGTATATCATCTGGTTTTTTAAGCCAGTCCTTCATACACATCGGTTCTTCCATTATCCTCAAATGGCAGAACAGTAACCTGAATATTAAATGCATAGTTGTTCTCAGTAATGATATGCTGAAGACCAAACACCATGATCAACTTTGACATTAAATAACACTTTCTACAAAACAAAATATTAACAACTATATAATGATTAAGTTTCCTTAACATAGTGCCACTTCTATTTAAACTTCAGTGTCATTTCTAAATCAGCTTGATACTACTGGCAAAAAATATCATATATATTAAAAATTTATTGTATAATCTAGTCTAGAAACAATTGCTGTTAAGTGTCAGATTTATTTATTTTTTGCTTGTTATCCGGAACTATATTGCATCCATCATTTTTTTGCGTATTAAAATAAGTTATAAATATATTCGCTATTTAGTGAATCCTTAACACTGATAACTTATACATAATAATTTAATATTTATGGCTATGTAACAGTATAAAGTGGAACCGACTCTTTTTATATTATGGTAACGCTCTATTTGATTATATACTCACTACAGTTAAATAAAATACCTGAAGTGGTAGTTTGAGTAATGGTAGATGATCTATGTTCATGGCAGTTAATAGTTATCTTCTTTGGGTCATTATCCAACCCAAATTTTGATTAATTAAAAGAAATATCCGTATGATTTATATTTTTGTGTATAATGTTGTTGGCATAAAATCAGATTTTACCCGATTAAAAGATGTTTGTCCAAATGACCAATTTATCCTAATTGCTAGCTCTTATTGTTTGCGTAGCTTAAGCACTAAAAATCGCTGTTGTTTTGACTCTGTATATCAAATTGCAAGAGATTTCCATCATCCAAACTATACTGCTATTGAACAAATTGTACAAAACTATGCGAGCAAATATGGAGCAGAGAACCTTAGGCTCATGACTAATGAAGACAGCGCCCAAGTAAACTGTGCAAAATTACGCGAATTCTATAAAATACCTGGTAGTTCCGTAACCGCCATTCTACCCTTTGTAAATAAAATAATCTCCAAAATTAATCTGGAACAGGTAGTTAAGCTTCCCAAATTTCTATCATTTAATAAGTCACGCTATGCTGAGGATAAGGAATCTTATTTAAACGAGATTGTAACTAAGCTGAATTTTCCTATGTTTGCCAAGCCCGTTGATTTGGTCAGCAGTATAGGTACTTATAAAATTGATGATTTAACCAATTTACATGATGTTGCACATAAAATTCTTAGCTATGATTATGAATTTGAGATTGATGAGTTTATTGACGGTGATTTATTCCATTGTGATGTTATACTTAGTAATGGAATAATAAAGTTTTTTATGGCTGGAAAGTACGCATTTCATTTAGCAAAGTTTTCAAAAGGGTTTCCAATGGGAAGTATTCCTGTTGTGGATAAATATATGTACGATAAACTATATACATTTACCCAAACAGTAATAAAAAAATTACGATGTGACCGCGGAGCCTATCATTTAGAATTATTTGTAGAGCACAATACAAAAGAGTTAGTTTTTTTAGAAATTGCTGCTAGAACACCAGGCGCGCAACTTCCTTTATGTTATGAGATACAATTTAACATAAATATTGAAGAATTGCATTATTTGGCACATATGAATTTGTTAGATAATTTTGAAATGCCAGTACCTAACAAATTTGCTGGGTGGATAACTTTTCCTCAAATTGAGGGTACAGTTACTGAGATCTCAAAACCACACATTAGTACCCAATATCATTTTATTGAATATGTGAGTGTGGGCAATAATCTTCAGAATGCGAAAGCCTTTTGGAGGCGGCTTGTAGTGTTATTTTTTGGGATAACTCGATTAAAATTTTAGAAGATGTTTTTGAAAAGTTGAAGAATTTTAAACCACTGAAGCTGGGTAAGTTAGTAAATGTACCCCATCAAGGCATAAATACTCCTAAATTAAATCTAGAAAACCATTTTGAAATAATGGAAGAACTATTTAATGTTATGCCATTTGTATTCTGGAAAGATTTACAAGGTAAGTATTTGGGTTGTAATTTAAATCAAGCAAGAGCATTCAACTTTAAATCTATTTCAGAATTTATTGGAAGAACTATTTTTGAAATTTTAGATGATCCTGAAGCAGCAAAATTAGTGGATAAAACTGATAATGAAATTATGAGTAGCGGTAAATCTTTAATTATAGAAGAGACTATTCCTACTCCGTATGGCATAAAAACTTATTTATCTCAAAAACAACCAGTTTATAGTGAAGGAAAAGTGGTTGGGCTGCTAGGTTTTGCTATGGATATAACGGAGATGAAAGCACAGCAACGTTTTACGCAAGAGCAAAATGAGAAATTGGTTCACGAAAAACATGAATTAGAAATAAAAAATTATAAAATCATAGTTGAACAACAAGAAAAATTTAAAAAAATAGTAGGTCAAATGGTACATGACATCCAATCTCCCATTACTACTTTAAATACCTTAGTTCAAACGTTAAGCACAGTTGAGGAACAAAAACGCATTACCCTACGCCGCGCAATTATGAATATTAGCGATATTACCAACCACATGCTAAATAGATATAAACCGCGGGAAGATAATGGAGAGTTAAGCGAAAATAACCACAAACAAAGCGTATTAGTATCGTCCGTACTATATGATATCTTAAGTGAAAAACGTTATGAATATAAAGATAAATCACTTAAATTTATTAGTGAATGTGAAGATGACAGTTTATTTGCTTTTATTAAAGTTGAACCAAGCTCATTTAGACGAGCAATATCTAACTTGGTAAATAACGCAGTGCAGGCTTTACCTAAAAAAAATGGAATAGTTAAACTACGGCTGCGTGCCAACGATGAATGGGTGTTTCTTAGAGTAGAAGATAATGGGTGTGGTATACCTAAAGATATACTGAAAAAGATTGAAGAAAAAGAATCCGTTACAGCAAATAAAGACGATGGGCATGGCATAGGATTATCTCAAGTGCATAGTATGCTAGATAATAATCATGGAGATTTTGAAATTTATTCACGAACTGGGGCTAATAAGGGAACTAAAGTTATATTAAAGTTTCCTCGTGGGCTAACTCCAGATTGGATTGCTCAAGAAATTGTATTAACCCCAGCTAATATAATAGTAATTGTAGATGATGATGAGTCAATACATGGAGCTTGGGATGCTAGATTAGAATTCATTTTACAAAAGATGGATAAGATTATAGTTAAACATTTTATTGTAGGAAATGAGGCGCTAGCATTTATGGGTGGGCTAAGTACGGAAGACTTACAACGTGTTTTATTGCTAAGTGATTATGAATTGATTGAACAGAATCTAACTGGGCTAGAAATGATTGCGCAAAGCAAGATAAAAAATGCTATTTTAGTAACTAGTCATTATAATAATGCCGAAGTTAGACAAATGGCAGCCAAGCAAGTGGTTAAAATTTTGCCTAAAGACCTGAGTTCTAAAGTGCCTATCAGGGTTGACCTTAGCTCTGTACGGAGTAATAAAAATGAACTTCTTAATGTACACATGGTATTTGTGGATGACCAGCCAGAAGTTACTCATAGTATAGTATCCGCGTATTATAAACATTTAGTTATAGATAGCTATATTAACCCTTATGAATTTTTAGCTAATGTTGAAAAATATCCTAAAGATACTAAAATTTTCCTTGATAACTTATATTATATGGAACATCGAGCTTATGATATAGACGGGGTACAAATAGCACAAAAGTTGCATGATATGGGGTATACCAGATTATTTCTGTTATCTGGTGACTATTGTTGGACTCCAGATTACTTAACCTTAATTTTAAAGGATGACAAAGAAAAATTAACTATGCTAGATAAGCTATAACCATACTTTTTACCCTAGCTACTACTCTACTTTATAAAAGTAAGAAAGTAGAGGCACTGGTAAAGTACACAATATGTATTATAGTTAATATTTATTTAAATGCAATCACATTATGTTTCAGTTCCTAGCATTATTTGCAATAAGCTATAGCAGTACGTGGATTATCTGATAATTCTTTAACTAGTTAATACGGTCAGTTAAATTTTAAAATGTACTTTCCATTATTTACATATAAAAAATTGATACCTTATCTAAGTGTATAACAAAATAGTAACTTAATTTAATTATACGCCCTCTAAAACAGACCATACTTTAAAGTATACTTCTCCTTTTTCTTTACCCATTGCTTTATTCCACAATTCAATACCATTTTTTCTTAAACTTTGTCTAACCATAGCAGCAGAATGATTTTTGATATTGACTAATTCTACATGAAGCTATATTTTTTTGATAATGTGAATATGGATGGCGGTATATTAAGAAATCCGGGACAGTTTAGTTTACAATTTATTGCTATATTCTAGTTATGCTAGAAATTCTACTAAAATAGTAAACCATCACTATTTTATTTTTCAATAATCCCTAAAAATAAATTTTTGACAAATCTTATCATATATGATAAGATTTAAACTATGAATAAATGGAAAATATGCTATTTCAATGAAGCTGTTAAGCTTGAAATATTTGAATTGCCAAAGAAGCTTTTGGCAAGATATTTGGCACTTTCGGATAGAATGACGATATGGGACCAGATCTTGGCTATCCGCATACATCACCAATGGATGACACCGGGCTGTTTGAAATTAGGGTTAAGGCTATGGAAGGTATAGCACGAGTTTTCTATTGTGTAAAAGTTGGTCATGAAATTTGGATGTTACATAGTTTTGTTAAAAAATCGCCCAGAACTCCATTAAAAGAAATAAGACTTGCTCAAACCAGATTAAAGGAAATTATAAAATGAGAGATACAGGAAAATGGCATGATGAAATGCGTGCCGAAGCACTAAAAGACCCGGAAATTGCTGCTGAATACGCAAAGTTTTCACTACAGCTAGAAATTGTGGAGCAATTTAAAAAATTAAGAAAAGCACAACATTTGACATTAGTAGATGTTGCAACCCGAATGGGAACCTCTGAAACTGCGCTTAGCCGGTTTGAATCAGCCCAAAGTAATACAGTTCCAAAGTTATCTACAATAGAAAAATATGCCAGGGCATTAGGATGTAATATTGAATTTAGAATTACCCCCAAGTCTAAGAAAAAATCTACAGATTGGCACCTTGTTACAATCTAATGAAAATTTTTAATTAGCGTATGAGCCACAGATTTTACTGTGGCTTTTTATTGCTTGTATAAAATGTTCTTAAGGACATATCCTTAAGCAGGTGCCGATTTTAATCAATTCGTGAGAAGTGTATTACAAACCGCTATCGTGCCTATGTTCTAATATACACAGGATAATCCCAGGATTTGCTTGAAACTCAGGTGGATAATACTAGAACTTCAACGGAACGCAACCACAACAATCATCCATGCCGTTTTTTGGAGATGGGTGCCGGATTATTGTGTTGTACCGTTGCAGCAATTTCTCGAATACCATTCAGAGACTTGTTTGCTGCCCAGCTTGAACTATATACATAACATGTAAATTAAAATTTGAATCTGGCCAAGATATATGAGTTTGCCGTAGTGTACAGACTCATTTTATTGGTTAATCCTTTTTTTGACTTTACTTATATCAAAACCAGGTGGCGTAGGCTTAAATTGGTGCGGGTTCTTTTCTTTTTCCTGTTGTAGCTCATAGGTAATCAATTGAAATTCACGCAAGGCCACAATATTTAACTCTGAAACTATTGTTACAGGGTTTTTACCACCCTTAACTTTCATTATATCCTTTTTTAATGTACTTGCTGGACTACATACTCGACTATCACCATATTGAGCACTATTTGCTTGAATTACATAACAGTGTAAATCTCTTGAAGAAGCTTCTACTAAATTTGAGAAATAGACTGTATCAGGGTTAAATTCTCCGATGACTAATATGTCAATTTCTGATCTAAACTGTTTGCGCAAATCAACATCCGCAAATTCATAACAATTTAAAGCCGAGAATACAACATTATTCCAGTTATAAAGTTTTAGGTTAGAAAAATCATTATTTTTTGGTACTAAATATCCATATCCCAGTAATTCTCTGGCTTCACTGGGAGAATAATGGGATTTTAGCCTATAGTCAACATACACATCGGTTCTTCCATTATCCTCAAATGGCAGAACAGTAACCTGAATATTAAATGCATAGTTGTTCTCAGTAATGA
>JAGOUD010000015.1 GCA_018061465.1 Burkholderiales bacterium | reverse complement strand
GAGCTACCTGGGCGTGAGTACCCATTAATAAAAACTGGAGCGGGAGAAGGGAATCGAACCCTCATCATAAGCTTGGAAGGCTTCTGCATTACCACTATGCTACTCCCGCGGGTGGTGGAGAGGGCAGGATTCGAACCTGCGAAGGTAGAACCGCCGGATTTACAGTCCGGACCCGTTGGCCGCTTGGGTAACCTCTCCATTAATCAAAGTAGCGAATTTTAGCACAAAAGATTCACCAGTTGTCAAGTAATTTATACAATCTTTTCTGAAAAGTCACATTTAGGACATACTTTTTCTTCACCACGAGTCTTGGTTGTCTTATGCAGTAGCAAGTCATAGCCGCATTTTGGGCATTTTTCCTCTAATGGCTTATGATTAAATAAAGTTTTGCAATTAGGGTAATTATTACATGCATAAAACCAATTACCATAACGATTTTTCTTACTTACAATATATCCAACCTTACATTCCGGGCAAATTATTTTTGACTCCTCACCAGCTGGTTTATCAACATTCTCAATATATTTGCATTTAGGATAGTTATTACATGATATAAACTTACCATAGCGTCCGTTTCGAATCACTAATTGTCCGCCATCATTAGGGCAGACACGTCCCTCAATTATTTCTGGTGCAGCAACTTCAGTTGTACTGCTTTCATTACCAGAATCTATTTTACGCATATAGTTGCATTCGGGATAACCAGAACAACCGATAAATTTTCCATATTTACCCAAGCGTGAAATTAATTGCTTACCGCATTTAGGACAGTTTTCATCTAATTTTTCACTCACTAATTCAGAGCGTGGTAAATTTTGTTTATTTTTAATATTGGCTTCTAAATCATGCCAAAATGTTTGTAATACTGGTATTTTTTGGGTTTTACCATTTGAAATATCATCTAAAGTATCTTCAAGATTAGCTGTGAACTGATAATCAACATATTTAGTTAAATGATTAGTTAAAAAAGTACTCACTATTGCTCCAATGTCTGTTGGAATAAAACGTTTTTTATCCATTAATACATATTCGCGTTTTTTTAAAGTAGAAATAATTGAAGCATAAGTAGAAGGGCGTCCAATCCCTAATTCTTCCAAAGACTTTACTAAAGAAGCTTCACTATAGCGTGGTTTTGGTTCGGTTTGATGCTCATTATAGTCAATCTTATCAATTGGTAATTCTTCGCCAATTTCTACGTGCGGAAGCTTGATATTATCTTCTTCAGTGGTTTTTTCTTCGGTGGTCTCTTGATATACGTGCATAAATCCATCAAAATTTACTACTACACCATTTACCCTAAATATACTATTGTCAACCTTTAAATCTATTGCAGTAGTATCTAAAATTGCGCTGGTTAATTGGCTGGCTAAAGTTCTTTGCCAGATTAATTCATATAGCTTATACTGATCTGCACTTAAATAATTTTTAAGTTCTGGTGGAGTCTTAAAAATTGATGTTGGGCGAATTGCCTCATGTGCTTCTTGCGCATTTTTCACTTTGCTGGCAAATTTGGTTGGCGTGTTGGGTAAGTATTTTTCCGGATAATTTTTGGCAATATAATCTCGTATTTCCGTTAGTGCCACATCTGATAAATTTACTGAGTCAGTACGCATATAACTAATTAAGCCAACAGTATCATGTCCAAGATCAACCCCCTCATATAGAGTTTGGGCAACTTTCATGGTTTTATCTGTATTAAAACCTAATTTTCTGGAAGCTTCAATTTGTAATGATGAAGTTATGAAGGGTGGGTGCGGATTTTTTTTCTTTTGCTTTTTACTTATATTGTTTACTATTGCCAGCGTAAATTTATTCAAATGCGCACAAATATCTTGAGCCTCAGCCTTTTGTTTAATGGTACGCGTTTCAATTTTATTTTGGGCGTACTCAATTAGCTTTGCTTCAAATTTATTAGTTTTTTTATGAGTAGTTAAAACCACCGAAAAATAATCTTCCGGAATAAATGCCTTAATTTCTGCTTCACGCTCGCAGATTAAGCGTAATGCTGGAGATTGTACTCGCCCTGCTGATATGCCAGGCTTTATTTTTCGCCATAATAATGGTGAAATATTAAAACCAATTAAGTAATCTAGTGTTAAGCGTGACTGTTGTGCATCAATTAAACTTAAATCCAGCTCGCGCGGATTATTTATAGCGTGTTTTATAGCAGTTTCAGTAATTTCATTAAAAGTAACCCGCTCAACTTTTTTATTTGCCAGGTCTTTATGGCTTTTTAAAATTTCAGCTATATGCCAGGCAATTGCTTCACCTTCTCGATCCGGATCGGTTGCGAGAAAAATATGTTCACTTTGTTTGCCCAACTTAATAATTTCATCTACATGTTTTTTATTTCTTTGAATAATCTGATACTTAGGTGCAAAGTCATGTTCAATGTCAATGGAACCGCTTTTTTTAGGCAAATCACGGACGTGCCCAAATGAAGCAACCACCTTAAATTCGTCCCCTAAATATTTGTTAATCGTCTTCGCTTTTGCTGGAGATTCAACAATTAATAATTTCTTATGCATATGAATGTAATCCCTTCGTTTAAAAACAGGTTCTAAAGTTAATTAAATATTCGTTGATATTTGCCACCACCACAGTTAATAATTTCTCCAGATAGCTCCAGCTCTAGGATCTTAGCACATGTTTGCGCAAAATCTAAGTTTAATATTCTGCAAATACTGTCTATGTTAAGTGGTTCATAACCCATATTCATTAAAATAGGATTGTCAGTTTTAGGTAATTCAGGCTTATTTATGCCAAATTGTAATTCTTCTAAAATATCATTCGTTGTTTCAACTAATTTGGCGCCGCTTTTAATTAATTTATGACAGCCGCGCGCTACCGGATTATGTATTGAACCAGGAATTGCCATTACTTCGCGTCCCAAATCATTAGCCAAGTTGGCGCTAATCATTGAACCACCATCAAGAGCAGATTCAACTACGAGTAAACCCAAACTAAGCCCGGCAATTATACGGTTGCGTTTGGGGAAATTATAAGCTATCGGGGCAGTGTTTAACGGAAATTCACTAATTAACAGCCCATTTTTATCTAACATATCTTCATATAATTTAGCATTCCCAGGGGGATAAACATGATCAATTCCAGTACCAATAACACCAATAGTAGAATTCTTACCCTCAAGAGCCCCTAAGTGGGCAGCTTTGTCAATGCCATTGGCCATACCGCTTACAACAGTTAGATTATTATTCGATAATTCTAGTGCAAAACGATAGGCATTTTTTATTCCTTGCTCGGTCGGATGACGGGTACCAACAATAGCTAATTTATTGCGTTTTAATAGTTCAATATTGCCTTTTAGAAATAATACGGGTGGGGCATCATGCATTTCTAATAACTGTTTGGGATATATATCGCTGTTCATATGGATAATATGGTGGTTATCCGCAATATTTAACCATTCTAGTGCTTGATTCGCTTGTTTTTGCGCGCTTTGTCCAATTATTAATTGTGCTATTACCGGATTAATTATACTCGATAAGGTTGCGTGGTTTTGAGTATAAATATTTTCAATGCTGCCAAAATGCTTAATTAGCTTTACCAAAGTAGCTGGTCCAATTTTGGGAGTGTGAGATAATAATAACCATAAATAAAGGTTATCCTCAATTTTGTTATGCTTATACATAGTCATTCTTAATTCGCAATATTAACCTAAAACTGATATAATTATGGGCGTGGCATACATACTCAAAGCGTATATAAATATGGGTTGTACGGGGTATATTATAATGTGGTTGTTGTAGTTTGGTAATATTTATTTTTAGGTTGTTATTTTTATGGCGTTATTATCAATTTTACATTTTCCCGATAATCGATTGCATTTAAAAGCACGCAAAGTTACTGTTTTTGATGAAAAGCTGCGCCAATTAGTTAAAGATATGGCTGATACCATGTATGAAAATGAAGGTATTGGATTGGCAGCAACTCAGGTTGATGTGCAGCAGCAAGTTATTATTCTTGACATTAGTAAATCTGATGAACCAAAGAACTTAATGGTATTAATTAACCCAGAGATTTTCGCGAAAAGTGGTGAAGTATCATCTGAGGAAGGCTGTTTATCAGTACCTGGGGTTTATGAAGTAGTTAAAAGATCAGAAAATATTAAAGTTAAATATCAGGATCTAGCAGGCAGAGAGCAAATAATTGATTGTAATGGCTTATTAGCTGTATGTATTCAGCATGAAGTAGATCATTTAAATGGTAAGGTATTTGTGGAATATCTTTCAGGGTTAAAGCAAAATTTTATTAAAAAGAAAATGCGCAAAATTTTTAAGCCCCAATAGAGCTATGATGTTCTTATCAGAAGCATGCAACCAAGCCCAGGATTCAAAGACAAAAAGTATATGACTGTAACCTCTAATTACGAGTTATATACTTTAAATATCGCTCTTGATGTGCCACTTTATCAACTTTTTAGTTATAAATATAGCGAACAATTAACCATTGGTAGGCGAGTATTAGTCCCATTTGGTAATCGTACTTTAATCGGGTTTGTATGGGAGGCTGCTTATGGTACAATTGAATATAGTGGAGAATTAAAATCAATTATTCAAGTTTTTCCCGAACAGTTGACATCTGAGATCTATCAATTAATTAATTTTACTGCTGATTATTACCATCACCCAATAGGCCAAACCGTGTTTAATGCTATTCCAACTACATGGCGAAAGAAGCCTAAATCTCATGCTAGAATAGTTGAATGTTCGGATAACTCGGTGCCAGAGGCCGTGTCTAGGGTTGAACTGGCACATCAAATTGTGGAGTTTCCGCATAATGATAAGACTGCCCAAATTGTCTTAAATTCACAGCAGCAGCATATTGTAGATAGTATTAATTTAGATACTTACTTTCCCAGTTTACTTTATGGAATTACAGGTTCAGGCAAAACTGAGGTCTATTTAACTTTGATAGAAAAAGTATTATTTAAGAAGCAGCAAGTTCTGGTTTTAGTTCCAGAAATAAATTTAACTCCACAGCTGTTGGAGCGGTTTAAATTAAGATTTCCCTTAACTAATATTAGTATTTTAACTAGTCATACCCCAAGTAAACAGCGACACAATGGCTACTGTAGCGCAAGTACTGGAACTGTTGAAATTATCATTGGTACTCGTCTTGCTGTATTTACGCCTTTTAAAAATTTAGGGTTAATTATTGTTGATGAAGAACATGACCATTCTTTTAAACAACAAGATAGCTTACGTTATCATGCTCGTGATCTAGCTATTTGGCGGGCACGGCATAATCAGATTCCCATAATTCTTGGTTCAGCAACCCCATCTTTAGAAACTCTTTATAATTATAAGTTAGGTAAATTTAAGGTATATAAATTAACTAATCGTGCAACTAATAAGGCTGTACTGCCTGCTTTAAAATTAATTGACTTAAATGTTTACCCGACAACTGATGGTTTAACTGAAATTGTATTTAAGGAAATTGGTAAATGTTTACAGCAACAAGAGTTAAGTTTAGTATTTATTAATCGGCGAGGGCATTCACCACTAATTACCTGTTATCAATGTGGGTGGGTAGGTAAATGCAATAATTGTTCGGCAAATTTGGTTTATCATAGCAAAAAACATGAATTGAGGTGTCATTATTGTGGAGTGTGCAGTACTCTGCCTAAAGCTTGTCCTATATGCTGTAGTCAATATTTGCAAGGTGTAGGGCAAGGGACTCAGAAGGTTGAGCAAATATTAACTGCCCGTTTTCCTCAGGCGCGTATTTTTAGGGTTGATCAAGATACTTTAACTAGTAAGTCTGCCTGGAGTAAATTATATGCTAGAATTAAGCGTCATGAAATTGATATTTTAGTAGGTACGCAAATTTTAGTTAAAGGACATGATTTTCATAATTTAACCCTCGTGGTTGGGTTAAATATAGATAACGCTTTATATAGTTACGATTTTCGTTCGAGTGAATTATTATATGCCCAGCTAACTCAAGTTGCAGGTCGTGCTGGGCGTGGTAAAAAACCAGGTTTAGTATTATTGCAGACTAATTATCCAAAACATGATTTATATCATTATTTGATGAATAATGATTTTAATGGTTTTGTTAATTTTATTTTAAAAGAACGTAAATTATTAAATTTACCGCCATATTCATATTACGTAATGCTCAAAGCATCAGGTAATAACTACCAGCAAGTTCTGGAATATTTAATGGAAGTTAAAAGCTCAATAAATAATTTATTACCAGATCAGGTAAGAGTCAATCAACCTGTGCCCGCCGTGTTGCAGCGTCTGCAAAACCGAGAACGGGCGCACATGCTTATTTCTAGTAATAATCGTCCACATTTACATCAATTTCTAACTAGTCTTACTAGAATATTATCCACCCAACTTAAACCTAAACATGGAATTATCTGGCAATTAGATATAGACCCGTTCGAATTTTAGATCCTCATTTTCTAAGTTCTAGGGTTTGTGTACAAGTTCTTTTTTATTATAGGATTTTTGGTGAATTAAAAAATAAAAATTAATCGACATAATTACTATAAAAGATAATAAACCCAGTGGGGTGTGCAATTTATGTAGCTCATGTAAATAGGCAAATACTACGACCAAAAGTAAGTACACAAACATTGACCAGGCGGATAAAAATGCTTTTAAAGTTAAATATAATTTTTGGTAATATACCGTACAATATACTAAAAAGAATGCTAAATGAAAAGCTAGTGAGATTTCCAACGAGGTGGTTCCTGATTGAGTTAATAAGTAAGTGATAAATAAATACACAATATAGCTACATAAAAATCCTAATGGCATTTTAAAAGTACGATTCTGATAGAGGTGATCAAGTCTAATTTTAAGAAAAGCAACTGGTACGGCAATACATGCAATTAATTGGAAAATAGATACGATAATCATAACCTTATCCCAGCTATCAAAGCATATCACTAATACCATACATACCCCTAAAGTTAGCAATAGAGAAAGTCGAGACATTTTATGCACTGGATGTTCTTTTGCAAATGCTTTAGGCATTTGCCCATCTTCTGCCATACCACTAAACATTCTGGTCCCCGATCCCAAATATATAATTCCCGTTCCTGAGGGGCTAATTGCTGCATCTACATAAAGTACTAAAGATAACCAGTTAATTCCGAGTAATATGGCTAACTGAGCTAATGGCGAAGAAAAAGATAGACTATGCCACCCATTTTGGGCTATAGTGCTCGGATTAATGGCACCAATAAAAGAAATTTGCAGCATTAAATATATTATTAAACATATAATAACTGAACCACCTAAAGCTAAGGGGATATTTCTTTGCGGATTTTTTAATTCTTTAGCAAAAATAGTGATCATGCTAAAGCCATAGAAAGAATAAAAAATTCCGCAGGTAACTACTGCGGTAAATGCCTTACTATAGCCATATGGTGCAATACTATTGTGGAAAGAAATAAAATTTCCCGGATGAAATGCTGCGAAAAAAATAATTATTGCAGTTAGTGCAGGTACCACTAGTTTGATAGTGGTTATACCATTATTAGCTTTAGTTAATAATTTTATCCCCCAATAATTGAGGATGCCATAACCAATTAGCACTACAAAAACGCATAAAATGCCTACTGGGGTAAAATGATCATTAGCAAAAATTAAAGGAGATATACTCGGAAATGCCATCGCCAGATATTGTAGGGAAGCTTCAGCTTCTCCAGGAATACTCACCACCATAGATAACCAATTAGAAGCCGATACAATAAACCCATAATCACGATTATGGGTGATAGTAATTAAGCGCGAAAATAACCCGGTCTCTTTGTGAAAAATAGTCGCAATTTCAGCCAATAATAAAGCAATTAATAAGGAGAGGGCAGCTCCAATAACCCAGGATAAAATTGAAATAGGTCCTGCGAATTTAGCAGCTTTATAACTGGCAAACAGCCAACCGCTGCCGACTATCGAAGCTATTCCAATGGCAATAGCAGAAAATAAATTAGGTCTTTTATCAAGGTTGGGGAGCAGTGCCATATTAGTATAATCCTTTATCGTTAATAAATATACTCATCGTTGTTGAATTCTGAACGTTGTTAAAACTATGCATGTGCCGGATATTTAAATTAGCTAGATTATAACATTTCTTGGGGTTTAACTACTTTAGATTACCACAATATTTAAGCCTCAAAAAATTATAGTTAAATATTAGAAATCTGATTGTATATGTTGTATGTTTTTTATGAAATATGTATTTAAATAGATGGTTAAGCTAAGTTGTTTCTGTAATAATACTAAATATTTATCCTAGAACAATGGGTAAATCGGTGACACCCCACCTAAAATAGAGGTTGCTATATAAGTTATTTTAGTATACACTATCGGTGCTGTGCAAGATGTGCAGCTCGATGTTTTTATTAATTAATTAAAAACTACAATTAGATTAAAAACAACACTGAATTTTATAAATTATTACCATCGTGATACATAAGGAATAATAGCATGGGTGAATATAAAGTGTCGCACAACACAATACGAAGAGCTTTTAAAAATGGAAGTCTTGACTACCAAAATGCAACGAGGCATGAACATAGTTTTAGGTTTGAGGCTAAAATATTTTTTACTCATGGGTGGAACTATACTGCGGCATCAAAAATGGCAAATAATGATCGCTGCGAGCGAATAAAGGATCAATTGTCTGCTATT
The DNA here is from genome assembly GCA_018061465.1 of Burkholderiales bacterium. Classification (GTDB taxonomy): domain Bacteria; phylum Pseudomonadota; class Gammaproteobacteria; order Burkholderiales; family UBA11063; genus Aquella. Next base: position 12,375 of record JAGOUD010000015.1, on the reverse strand, counting down.
TGTCTAATGGCAGCTACGTTATATAAGCCAAATGATACAACTCATGATGTGGAGGTTTATCAAGATCCAAATAAACAGTTTGTGGTAAAATTCGAAAGTGCTAATAGTGGCACTAATTTAGTTTATTATAAATTAGAATCAAGTGCACTTGATGGTAGCACTCATACAGTTCCTGAATCTAGAATTATTTTGCAAGGAGATGTAGGAGAAAATTTTATTGAGAATTGTTGGACAGCTTTAAGCTCTACAGATGCTGGTAAATTTGCAGAAGGAATATGTGCGATTAAAAGGGATTATGTGAACGTATACACGGATCAGTTGATTGGTGATAAGCTATATCGAGGAGAACACGGATTGAACGATGTAGATAACTTAAGTTACAGTAAGAAAAATATAAAAAAACAGTTTGAGGATATTATACCTAGAACATTAGGTATTTATATCATCAATAAATTTGCATTAGGTAAAATATTAGATAATCTAATCCGTCTGCGAGTTGGCAACCATACGTTGAAATTTGATATTGAGAATGGGTTGGATGCCTTAATAAATCGGCCCCTTTATGCTGATAATATTACTAATGCATATCATGTATTTATCAAATTATTGTATGAATATATCCCAGAAGATGCAAATTTGGATAGCAATAGTAATGATAGAATTATTACTGTTATAAAGGATGCATTAGATAAATTCTTTAAAGGAAAAAATATTGATGATTGTAAGAAGATCAAATTTGATAACATTAAAAAATTTAATAATGTTGAAGAAAATGAATTTCGTAGGCATAGGGAAATTCATAAAATCATACAAGATCACATGGAGGTTATCATAAATAATAAACCTACAACAAAGAGCAGGGTATAATAGTAGCCGTACAAAACATAACTGTAATGAAAATCATCAAAACCAGAAAAATGCGGAGGATGATGCCAAAGCCAAAACCGAAGCAAGAATTTGGATGCAACAGCGTCTATATGATGCTATGGATCCTAATATCACAAAAAAATTTAACGAAATGATTGTGGGAATTATTGAGAATGAAATGATTAAGCAGCAACTTCCTGGTTGTTTATCTTCAGCTCAAAACTTTGCAAATTTGGGTGTGGATTTGCTAAAAAATATTGAGGATATTAAAATAGGTAATGAAGAGTTGGAAAGTTTTTGTAAAAATTACTTTCAGAAGGATAGGGTGGATATAATCTGGAAGAATACTATTGACAAATTAATCCAAAATACAAATGACATTAATAGAAAAAGTTCTTTAACAACTTTAAAGACTTATGATAATGTGGCTTTAGTAGTAAAACAAGCTTTTTCTAGAAGTTTTATAAATAAGGTTGATGATAGGTCAAAGATAATTATACAAATGGTTAACACTAACCTTGCTAATAACCCTGATTATAAACCGAATGAACAAAAATTGTAGTGGTAATATTATATTACTAAATAAAAAATTAGAAGACAAGTTTGATATAGTTCTTCGATTTAATAATTGTATGAGTTTTATTTAAGTGTAGCGATGGTTGTTTCTCCCATCTAGCACTTAGAACTTGATTTATAAACTCGTTAAGTTGCTTCAAGGTTGGCAATGGCAGGTTATGTTTTTTTAAATAATATGCCAATACATTATATTGACGTATATGATCTAAGGTTTTAAGTTGTTCAACAATAATAACTTGTTCATTATTAATTGAAGTGCTAATATACTCCAAGTCTATTTCTGCAAGATGATCAACTAGATCTAGCGTATTTTGGAGTTGTTGGGGTAATTTCAAAATCTTGTTATGAATGTTTTTATCAAATTTAGTAAGGCTAGGTAGAATAATCTGCCGAATAAAATTACGTAAATAATTTATATCGTTATTACTTTCATCGTCAATATAGGTTAAGTTATATTCTTGAGCATAACTTTCGATCTGATCTCGGGAAATATCCAGAAGCGGTCGCCAGATTAGCTTATTTTTTTTATAGCTAATTTCACGCATAGCAGCAATATTATGCAGATCGCTGCCACGAAAAATCTGACTTATAGTGGTTTCAAGTTGGTCGTTTTTTTGATGAGCTAAACCTATTATGGGTGCCGTACTATTCAAAAATTCTTGATAACGTACCTTACGGGCATTATTTTCCAAACTTTCGCCGCCAGATTTTACTACATGATGCTTAATAACCGTTAAAGCTATATTCAAGCTCGCACAATATTTGTGGCAAAACTGAGACCAGAAAGCAGCATTGGACGAAATACCATGATTTATATGCAGTGCAGATAAATCATGGGCAGTATTCCCTGTTTGGTTTAATTTGGCAAGAATATGGAGTAAGACTACTGAATCAACCCCGCCGCTTAAACCTACGATTAAGTGTTGTGGTTGGAGGACATTATCTTTTAAGTATAGTAAATATTTGTGTAGAACATGCTCTTCTAGAGGATGCATGGCTATTGGACTTCGTCTTTAAATTTACCATAATTCATTATTCGTTTAAAGCGGCGTTCTAATAATTTATCAATGTCCAATTCTTGAAGTTTTTTTAAATTATTTTTTAGCGCCGTCTTCATTTTATTCATCATTTCACTATGATTAGAATGAGCACCACCCTGAGGTTCGGTAATAATACTATCAATTAAACCTAAAGCTTTTAGTTTACTTGACGTAATTCCTAAAATCTCTGCGGCAGTATTGGCTTTAGCAGCATCTTTCCATAAGATTGAGGCGCAGCCTTCAGGGGAAATAACCGAATAGATAGAGTACTCCAGCATATTTACTTGATCACCAACTGCAATAGCCAAAGCGCCTCCAGATCCCCCCTCACCAATTACAGTTACGACTATTGGTGTTTTAATAGTTGTCATTTCATATAAATTTTTTCCAATTGCTTCAGACTGATTGCGCTCCTCAGCACCAATTCCTGGATATGCTCCAGGAGTATCTACAAAAGTAATAATTGGAATTGCAAACTTTTCGGCAAGGTGCATAAGGCGTAATGCTTTACGGTAACCCTCGGGACGCGGCATACCAAAATTACGTTCCAAGTTTTCTTTAGTATCTCGCCCTTTTTGATGTCCAATAACCATCACAGTTTGATTACCCATTTTAGCTAAACCGCCAATTATGGACTTATCATCGGCAAAATGTCGATCTCCATGAAGTTCAATAAAATTGCTAAATATATTATTTATATAATCTAATGTACGGGGTCGCAGTGGGTGCCTTGCAACTTGGGCAATTTCCCAAGCTGTTAATTTAGAATAGATGTCTTTAGTTAAGCTATCTACTTTATCTTGTAATTGAGCTAATTCACTGGTAATATCTACTGCTGATTCGTTCTGCATATAGCGTAATTCTTCAATTTTGCTGCTTAGTTCAGCAATTGGCTTTTCAAATTCCAAAAATTGTCGCATTTATTGTTCCTGTAAAAATAGTAGTTTGACCATTTATGGTTTTAGAACTGATGTCCCAAATGGGTTTGTCTCACCTATGTGTGTCACATATCCATGTGTCCCGCATGCATATGTTCCCAACTGCTTAGTTAAAATTTCAATATTTTTTTTATGTTCAGCAATTGCTTCCTCTAAAATATTGCTGGGTATCTTCTGTTGGTTATCCGGCATTTTAGCATTTTGAGCTAATAAATTTTCTGCATCTTTAAGCGCTGCTTTTTCATTACCCAATTCTTCGGCTAGTATTTGCCCGCGTCGATTTTGTGGTATATTGCTGATCACTAAATTTCCATGCATATCTCTATATTGATATATAGTGTCTTGTGCATAACTAAATTGTATAATACTACTACTACTTATGCTGATAACAGCTATACGAAGTGTTGTTAAAAGCCAAATACTTAGAGGCTTATCCAAATTTCCAGTTTTCAATTATGCTTGTTATATATTAAAACATGGCAGCTATACAAACTACAGCAATTATTCCGATAAAAAATAGGCTGGCACGATATAAAATAGCTACAATATAAGCTGTTATTTCCCGAGTAAAGCGTTGATCATCTAAAACTGCAGCTTCAATTTCACCTTGGTCAGTATACCAGGTTCCATCAATTTGAAACTTACCTTTACCAATGGCAATTAATACTATTTCGTGTAACATATTTTCTAAAAAATAAAAGCTTTTACTAAAGTTCTTTTTTTGTTCTACAATGTAATGGGTAACTTCTTCAAAATCTCCAGCTAAGGCAATTAATAAAAATAAAAGTGCATAGGGAATCAGGTTTGCATAAAATAGCATTTTATCCACTACATGATTATATATTAATGTGTCTAAGTTTCTGGCTTTTAATTCAGCGCTTTGGCAGATAATTATTAAATAACTAATTGAGCCAATTGCTGATGGTAAGATTAAAAACCAAAATAAAGGGGCGAAAAATCGGGTTGCGTAAGTATTAATAAAGGAGCGTTTATCGGCAGCCTCTTCTTGTTTAGCCTCTTCTTTCCAGGTAAGTATTTGAATGCTCAACATAAATAAAAATAAGTTAATAATTAACATTATAGCCATGTGTTTAATCAGTACCAATTTTAGACCCAATAAAATTATTATTACCGGTAAACAGGCAAATAAATAAATTAAACGTAATTTGCGAGGTGTGTCAATAGGTCGCTCAATAAAATATTCAACATATTTTTCTAAATATTCCCATGCTTTGCGCCGCATATTAGACAGTAGTGACTTTTGTTCACAGATAACGGTTATAATTATTGCAAGAATAGGCATTTTAAGTTTCCTTTAATTATTATAAATACACACATAGGGTAATTGTCTATATAATCCGTAAATATCCATTCCACAACCAAATAAAAATTGATTTGGTGCGGATAATCCAATATAATCTGCAGTAACTGGCTTTGGTTTATCAATGTTCTTATCAATTAAGACCGCTATTTTACAAGATTTTGCTCCACTACTGTTGATATAACGTTTAATCTCTGCCAAAGTATAACCCTCATCCAGAATATCATCTAAAATATATACATTTCTTCCACGTATCTTATCCGCGTTAGGTTGATGATGCCATGTTACATGAGATGCACCATACGTATCATTACCATAACGTGAAGCATGAATATAGTCTAGAGTAAATGGAGCACCCATATGTTTTAAAAGTGCTGCACTAAAAAATAGTGCGCCATTCATAACGCTTAAAAAAAGAGGAATATCATTTATTATTTCGCTCTCAATTTGGTGGGCTAATTCTTGAATTCGGCGGCTGATTTTTTCTTCTGAATGTAAAATACTTGATTTATCGAGTATCTGTACTGCTGACAAATAGTCTAAATGCATGATTATATATTTTCCTATATTAAGTTATTTCATAAAGCACAGATAACACTGCTGTTCATAAAATGGCAAATTTATGTCATATACTAAGCATATTTAGTATAAAATATGTTCTGCGTGGTTAATTTATATAAATAGCAAAACTATGGTAGAGCACCATGAGTATAACCAGTATTTTACCAAAATTATCCTTTGTTGCGCAATAAATATTTATTATTATAGGTTTTTATAAACTATGCCTTCTACCCCCACACATAAAGTCTTATTGATAATTCTTGACGGATTTGGGTTACGCGCGGATAAGGATTATAATGCTATTGCCAACGCGAACACTCCCAATTGGAATCATTTTATTAAAACCTATGCTTTTGGATCACTTAATGCTTCAGCAACTGCAGTGGGTTTACCAGAGGGGCAATTTGGCAACTCAGAAGTAGGGCACATGAATATCGGGGCTGGCAGAGTTGTTGAACAAGATATTACCCGAATTGATTATGCCTGTGAAAATGGTACATTTTACACTAAACCTGAGTTTGTTGAAACCTTAAATACCACACGAAGTGGAGTATTGCATATTCTAGGCTTGCTATCCGATGGCGGAGTACATAGTCACATTGCACATATTTTATCTTTAATTAAACTTACTCAAACCAATTTAGCCATTAAACAAGTGTGGCTGCACATATTTTTAGATGGACGAGATACACCGCCTAAAAGTGCACTTCTATATTTAAAAACTTTACAAGATTTTATAACTTTATTTCCAGCCGTTAAAATTGCAACGGTTAGTGGACGTTATTATGCAATGGATCGTGATAAGCGCTATGATAGGGTGGAACTTGCCTATAATGCAATTATTAAAGCACACTCAGCTTTTAAACTTAATGCGGCAGAAGAGGCAATAACTGATGAATATGATCGTGGAATAACTGATGAATTTATACGTCCTCATGTAATTGGTAGTTTTAATGGTGTACATGATGGGGATAGTATAATTTTTGCTAATTTTAGATCAGATCGGGCAATTCAGTTAACTGATGCGATTGTGAATGTTGATTTTAATGGATTTACGCGAACAGCTGTCACATTATCCAATTTTGTAACCATGACTGATTATGGATTGATCAATCAAAAGGGTATTAATGTAAAAGTTGCGTTTCCGAAAGTTAGTTTAACTAACACTTTAGGGGAGTACATTTCTAATCTTGGACTTCATCAATTGCGCATTGCTGAGACTGAAAAATATCCGCATGTTACCTTTTTTTTAAATGGTGGGGTTAAAAAAATTTATCCCAATGAAGAGCGTATTTTAATTGATTCCCCCAAAGATGTTGCGACTTATGATTTAAAACCCGAAATGAGTTTACCCGAAGTAACTAATAAATTACTTGAGGCAATTGCCAGTCAAAAATATGACTTTATAATTACTAATTTTGCCAATGCTGATATGGTTGGGCATAGTGGTAATTTAGCTGCTGCAATTGCTGCTGTTGAAGCGCTGGATATAGCGTTAGGCAAGGTAGTAGATAAAATGCTTGCTTACGGGGGGGAGATTTTAGTGGTTGCGGACCATGGTAATTGCGAAGAAATGTTTGATTATGTAACCGGACAGATGCACACCCAGCACACTACTAATTTGGTACCCTGTTTATATATTGGGCGCCCTGCTGTTATTTTGGACAATGGAGCCCTAAAGGATGTGGCGCCAACACTTTTATCTATGAGCGGAATACGGATACCACCTGAAATGACTGGGCAAAATTTGATTCAGTTTGTTAATTAGATTAACGGGAATATTTATGAAACGATTATTAATTATTTTATTATTTTTAAGTCAGGGAGTAATGGGGCTAACTTCCAGTGAAGTTAGTGAAAATATCAATAGTCTGATGAATAAAATTAATCATCTAAATCAAGATTTGCAGCAAAAACAACAGCAGCAAAAAAAATTAGATAATGCAATTAATGATTCTAATGCTGCAATTAGTGAATCAGAGAAAATTCTTCGTCAATTAAAAAGCCAGCGTGATTTAGATCGGACACAATTAAATGAAATTGCTGATGCTCTGCCTGGAATTGAAAGTACCACGTTGGTAATTCAGAAAAATGTAAGAAAAGCAATTGCAATAATATATCAACAAACGTTACAGTTGAGTAATGATTCCTCTCTGCCGGGCAACGATACACTTAATGATAAACGCAAACAAAAATATCTGCTGGCTTTATTAAAAATTGAAACTACTAAATATCAGCAGTTACAGGCTAAACTTGACCAATTAAGTAGTTTAAATAACAAACTTCAACAAGAGGTAGCTCGCTTAAATAATCAGTTAGATGCAACAGCCCAAAAACAGCAGCAATTGCTATTAGCAAAACATGCAAAAATGAATCAGATACAAGAGTTAAATGCGCAAATTGTGTTTGAGCAAAAGCAATTGGTTGGACTTAGCCAAAAACAAGCTGAGTTAAATCGGCTTCTAATTGCGCTGGGTCGTGATGCTAACGAGACAAGTACTACTACTGCTAATAGTACTAAACTTGCTATACCAGATGCAATTAATAATGATAGCAACGACTCATTTTTTAGGCGTAAACTTGCCAAGCCATTAAAAACTAAAGTAATTGTTCCCTATGGAGCGCTGCGCCATAGAGTTAGAAATAATGGAGTGTTGTATGAGGGAAATAATAATGCCGTATTTTCTATTTCTAGCGGTGTTGTCATGTATTCCAGCAATTTACCCGGTTTTGGTACAGTAATTGTAATTAACCATGGTAATAATTATATGTCAATTTATGGCGGAGTACTGCCTAATGTCAAAAAAGGACAAGCGGTAACTACGGGTGAAGTAATTGCAAATTCTGGAGTTGCTGCTAATCAACCAATGGGTGGAGTATATTTTGAATTACGACATTTGGGACAGCCAATAAATCCTGGAGAATTGGCAAATTAAGCTCTTAATAAAAAATATAAAAATTCAGTTAGCTAAAGCTTTTAATTCTGGATTTATTCATGTTTTTATGGCTAATATCATATCTCAATTGGTAGCTTTTAGTGGTTCAATCATTTATGTACATTTAATGAATCAACAACAATTTGGAATATATGCATTTGCATATACCATAATTTCATTTTTTTTATTGCTAAATGGGTTTGGGGCTGCAAGCGGTGTATTGCAATTTGTCAGCGCTGCTAAAAATGAATTAGAGGGGTTAGCTTATTTTAAATATGCGCTTCGTCTTGGGGTTGTATTTAATGGTGGGTTAGCTTTAGGTATTTTTTTATATGCCACATTTATTCCCATACCGCTTAATGGTGCTGCTAAGGCTTTATACTTAATGGCATTATTTCCAATCGGTCGCTTGTATATTGATGTGGTACAAGCATATTTACGTGCCACTTGTCAAAACCATCGGTTAGCCAAATTTGCTATTTCAGTTAATTTAATTTTGCTTTTTATTAATATAGGCGGCATTTATTGGAATGGATTAATTGGCTTTATCGTTTCTACTTATATTGCGTATATAATAATTATCAGTTTATCAATTTTTGTCTATAAACTACCCAATGTATTTAATCTACAGGTTCCGCTAATTAATCAAAAAAGATTTATGGGCTATTCAGTATATATTGCTTTTGGCAATGCATTTTCCCAATTATTATTTATATTAGATATTATAATATTGGGATATATTATTCGGGATGCGCATACAGTTGCAATTTATAAGGTAGCTACAGTTATTCCTTTTTCAATTAATTTTATTCCCGGTATTGTCAGTAGCTTTTTTTATCCTTACTTTGCTAAAAATGCAGCTAATTTAAACTATATTATGCAGCTAAAACGACAATTACAACAAAAAATGTTTATTTTTAGTTTTATTGTGAGCTTGTTATTAATTATAATGGCAAAACCGATAATAACTATAATTTTTGGAGAAATTTATCAAGAGAGCATTATTCCATTTCAGATTTTATCGTTTGGATTTTGGATTTTGGCAACTTTTAGAAATATTAATGGCAATATCCTTGCGAGTTTAGGACAGGCAAAATTTGCCATGTGGTTAAATATAGGTATTGTGATTATTAATATTATCCTAACCTGTATTCTGGTTACTCATTTTGGTATAATAGGTGCCGCAATTGGGGTTGTGATAATTTATATTTTATCAAGCATGATTGCAGCTATAGTTTTAAATAGAATTTTACTAAGAGGATAATAATATCTATGGATAAGAATTTAGAGTTATACTATATTGCATTAATTCCACCTGAAGCAATTCAAGATGAAGTACATGAATTTCAGCATATTGCTGCAGTTAAATTTGAAACTGAAGTGACGATTAAGTCGCCTGCTCATATAACCATAGTTCCGCCATTTAGCTTACATATTGATGAAGTAAAACCGATGATTAATAATATAAATATTCTTTTAAAAAGAAATTATAGTCCAATTGAGGTTTCAGTTACTAGATTTTATCATTTTGATCATCGTAATATCATACTTGAGGTACATAAGGGACGTGAAATCGAGCGCTTGTTTAATGATCTTATGTTAGTAACTGAAGGAGCTACACATCATCACAACAATGTGGCTAAATTTATTCCACATATTACCATTGCCAATCGAGATCTAAGTCCTGAGGTTTTTGATAAAGCATATGATTATTTTAATCATATTAGCTATGGGCGTGATTTTATCTGTGAAACTATTATTGTTTTTCATTTCAAAGATGGTAAATGGCTGGCAATTAAAAATTTTAGGCTCTAATAAATGATCAATAATGATATTAAAAAAATATCTGTTTTGGCTCTTGTCGTGGTTATATTGTTTGGTGGGTGCAATAAATTATCTAAAGCACCTAGTAGCCAGGGAGGTCCAGACCATAAGAATACCTTGATTGTAGATGTCGGTAGTGAAACTCCTACTCTTGATCCGCAGCTGGCGGAAGATGTGGTTGCCAATCGTATAATGAATGATCTATTTGCTGGGTTAGTCGATTATGACCAGCAGAATAATATTATTCCAGGTATGGCAAGTTCTTGGGATATTTCACCAGATAAAAAAATTTATATCTTTCATTTGCGGAATGGGTTAAAATTTTCAGATGGTTCACCAATTACTGCACATGATTTTGTCTATTCATGGCAGCGGTTGGTTAATCCGAAAACTGCATCACCGTATGGATTTATATTAAGTAAAGTAGTTAATGCAGAAGCTATTATGCAGGGTAAATTGCCACCTGATAAATTAGGAGCTATCGCTACTAATAATAATACATTTGTGGTTTATTTAACTAATGTTGATCCCGCATTTATACGTTCGTTAAGTCTTATGAATGTTGCAGTTGTACCACAGAAGGTTATTGAAAAATATGGTAAAAAATGGACTAGTCCAGATAATATGGTAACTTCAGGGGCTTATACTTTAAAAGAGCATGTAGTAAATGGTTATATTCTAGCGCAAAAAAATCCTTATTTTTATGCATCGCAGTATGTGAATATTCCATATATAAAGTATGAACCATTGGAAGATAAGAATGCTACTATTTCAGCATATAAAGCTGGTGACTTAGATATTACTTTCCAGTCTATTCCAGTTGATCAATTTAATCGGATTAAAACTGAATATCCGAAACAATTACATGTGTTTTTGCAAGAAGGTAATTATTTCTATGATTTTAATGCACATAATCCGGATTTAGCTAATAATCTTAAATTACGCAAAGCACTCTCTATGGCAGTTGATCGAGAAATCTTAGTTAAAAAAGTTTTGCGTCAAGGGCAGGCGCCATTATATTCAACAGTAACAGATACTATTGAACATGGGCGGTTTAATAATTTGCATTATGATTGGATGAGTTGGAGCCGAGAAAGCAGGGTAGCTGATGCTAAAAAGTTATATCAGGAAGCAGGCTTTAGCGTGGATCATCCGTTTCAGGTAACACTAGCGTATAATACTAATGATTTACATAAAAAAGTTGCCCTCGCTATTGCCTCAATGTGGAAGCAAAATTTGGGGGTTGAGGTTGTTTTACTTAATCAAGAATGGAAAACGTTTATCCAAAATCGGCACCAGGGTGATTATCAAATTGCTCGTGATGGTTGGGTTGCTGATTATGATTCGGTTATTACTTATGCTAACTTATATCAGTGTAATGGTGCACAAAACAATTCTCATTGGTGCAATAGAGAATATGATACATTACTATCTCAAGCGGTGCTCGAAAGTAATATTGAAAAACAAACACAATTATATAATAAGGCATTACGTATACCTTTGGACGATTATGCAGTTATTCCATTGTTTCAGTATACAATTGAGCTATTAGTTAAACCACGAGTGACTAATTATGATGCAGATAATAATCATTTGTATCATGTGCAGTCTAAATGGATGAAATTAACCAATTAAAGATCCTAAATAGGTTCTAAAAGAGTTTCCCAGTGATAAAATTTATTTTTAGGCGATTATTAATTGCTATACCCACCATGGTTACCATTATTTTATTGGTATTTTTATTAGTACACCTAACTCCTGGCAATCCATTTCAAGGGGAAAAAGCGCTTTCACCTGAAGTAATGGCAGAATTATTACATCAGTATCGACTGGATTTACCTTTATGGAAACAGTTTGTGCTGTATCTAAATGATTTATTGCATGGTGATTTTGGGCAGTCATATAAATTTATCGGTCAATCCATCAATGAATTAATGTTTCCGAATAATATGGGAGGATTTTGGGTAACCATGCGGTTAGCTATTTATTCTATGCTAATAACAGTACCTTTAGGTATAATAATTGGCTGTTATGCTGGATTATACCGTAACAGATGGTTTGATAAAGGTGTAGTGGTATTTAATATAATTTTTAGTGCTATTCCAACTATTGTTACAGGACCATTGATGGTATTAATTTTTGCTTTAGCGTTGGGGTTACTTCCAGCTAGTGGATTTGGCGATGGTGATTTGAATCATATAATTTTACCTGTTACGGTACTTATATTAGCGTATTTGCCGACTGTTGCTATAGTGACTCGAGGGAGCATAATTGATGTATTAAACTCTAATTTTATTAGAACTGCTAAAGCT
>JAGOUD010000014.1 GCA_018061465.1 Burkholderiales bacterium | reverse complement strand
ACCCATAAGCATATCTACATACTGTATTGCGCTTTAAGTATCTATTAAGCCAACTTAAACAGCCCAGACAGATATAAGAGCAGGTACTATCCCAGCTTACAGCTGCAAGCAAGATGCGCTAATAACTCTGCGGTTGCAATGTGTTTGAGTATCTGTTATCTTTCTCCCATCCAGACTATACTGTCGGTTTCGGATTTACACCGAATCCACCATGGCATCGCCATGGGTCACGGACTTAAGGGCATAATAGGGCCCTATCACCGCCGGTAAGGAATTTCACCTTGCCCCGAAAGATTTAAGGAATTATTGTAACATAATTTTTCCGGCAATTGGAAAAAAACACAGTACGGACGGTTATAGAAAGGCGGTACGTATCGCAGCCAAAAAAACTGCGATACTATTTAGTTGGTTAACACCTAAACTTAAAACGGAATGTCATGGGTATTTAGCTCTAATGCACCAGCTACAGAATGCTCTTCAATTTTATCGCCATTGGGAAATTTTAATAATTCAAGAGAATTGGCATATAATTTTAATGTGCCAATAGGAATATTATCTTTATTAATATAGGCATTTACTGTTGGGTAGCCATCAATTAATACCTTAGTACCTTTTTTAGCATAGGTATACGCTATCTCAGCTAATTTCCCATTACAACTTATATCGACCCAATCAGTTTTAGGGTTTTGCTTAGTGCCTACCGCTACCGCCACGGAAAAAGTAGTAAACTGAGTACCGGAATTATCTAACCTTAATTCTGGATCTTGCCCTACATTACCCGTAATAATTAACCTTTTCATTATGTGCTTCCTTCAAAAAATAAAAAACCATTTATAAGATGGGCGAATTTAACGCTAATAATAAGTATGCTTCATGATAAATTTGCGCTTCTTTAATTATTCCAAAATACCGCGAATCATAAGAATGTGCTGTCTGCCCCATCACCAAAAATTCATCCATTTTTAACTTAACCTTCTTCATTCGTATCCGTGGAAGTTTAACCATCCTATAATTTAATAAAGGAATACTATTCGGTAATAAATGTCCATTTACTAAAATCCCAAGTGCAGTTATTTCAACAACATCATTGGCCATTGCTACTATACGTTTCATTAAATAAGGTGTATTATGAACACATTCCCCATTAATATAGGGAAGCCCCAATTTATGCATAACTCTGGCTTGAGTAATATCTCCTACGCAAAATAAAACTATATCCCCTACTTTATAGGAAGATGCTCTATAGGTAAAATAATAACCTTTAGTTAATGAAATTGTCGGGTTATAAACAATTTGGTTCATTAGATAGCTCATTATTCCCGCTAAACCCAATATCCATATACCCAATTTAATTTTGTCGAGCATTATCAATTACTTTAAATACATATCCATTATTAAATCCAGTGTGATAATTACCGCTGTTATAAGCACTAATTGCCATATAGAGCGCCTGCTTGGAGTTATGTACATTATTTAAAGCTTCTTTATAATTCTGTTGTAAAATATAACTGGCAACTTTTAAGTTAGTACAAGGATCAAGGATATCTCGTGCTTTATAACCATACTTATGGACATTTCTTATATTAACCTGGCCCAACCCAATATCAAAATCATAGTTATAACGCTCTAAATACTCCACCCAACTAATTGCCTGAGCCAAACTCTTTGGCGAATAACGCAAATGGTACCCCCTATTTAATCCAATTGCCCAAATATTGCCCCTGCTTTCAGTCTTCACAATAGCCTTCATCGTTATAGGCGCTACATGCATAGCACATTGGCTTAAATAGGGGGAAATATCCACTACCATATATTTTCACTCATATAAAATGCTCTTGATCATACACTACATCCTGGTAAACATTCTTATCAGGATCATATTGCAATATCTGCCTTAAAGCAGTAACTTTGCGCCTAACCACATTCATAAATTCTCCGTTTACTATTTCCTTAAGCGTAACATTTTGAATCGAAATTATTCCATTAATGGTAAAACCTATTTCCTGCCGATTAACTGTCGCCTCTGGATGATCACGAATACAACTCTCAAAGCGATACAATGCTTCATTAACTCCATTAGCATGAATCGTAGCAATTCCACCTGGATGCCCAGTATTCCAAGCTTTAAGCAAGGTATATGCTTCACTACCCCGTACTTCTCCCATTACAATCCGATCCGGCTTAAACCTCAAGGTAGTACGCAACGCCTCATACATCGAAAAGAATTCCCCAACAGTAAATCCTATAGAACGTGAAGTATTAAACTTTAATTCAGGTACATCCTCAATTATTAATATCCGCGTCTCAGGAAATAATTGATTAATTTCGTGCAAAATCGCATTTGCTAACGTAGTTTTGCCCGAACCAGTGCCTCCAGCTAATAAAATGTTAAATTTTCGAGAAATCCAACTTAAAATTGTGTCTTTGCTACTTTGCTGTAATACTCCTTGTACCACCAAATCATCCAAGGTAAAAATCTGCGGGGCATGCTTACGAATACAAAATGCCGGATATGCTACAACTGGCGGTATAACTCCGGTAAACCTATGCCCATAGTATGGAATTTGACACTCTAAATAGGGACTTTTCTGATGAATAAACTTTCCCGTCATGCTCGCTAAAACACTCATAATTGTCTCAGCCCTACTAGATGACATTTTAACTAAATCAGCCTTAACTAATTTTTGCGGATACGGAATAAAGTTAATACCTTCGTTATTTACGCTATTAACCACTGTATAAACTAATTTAAATGGAATATGCGAAGGTAGATTATGATTGACCCATTGAATTAATTGTTGAATAACTTCAAGTGGTTTTTGCTGTAGTAATTGCCTATCTATAAAAACATTATTACCTAATTTTCCACTGCTTAAATTTTCACTATTATACTTAACTACCCAATCATCAATATCGTGCTCTTCAATTATTTGCGCATATTCTAATAACATAAAATCGTCAGTTTGATAAATTTTATCTTCACCAAAATAACTTTTTAAACATAGTGCAATTTGCACTAAATTGTAATGCATATCAGTAGTTGATAATTTAACCCAAAACAGTGGGCAATTGTCTTTAATAGCGGTCGCAGCTGAGATGTTGCCCATAATCCGGAAAGTTTTATGCCTTTCAATATATGAAGCATTTTTCTCCACTAACGATTTATAAACCACTAAATCCCCAACTGTCAAACCCAGTACAGAAAAATCATGCTCACTATACCGCACTAAATTATGTAAGCCTCTCCCCTGCTGATCAACTAAGATATATCCCGTATAGCTTCCGTCGGGTTTACGCTGCGGGTTTAAAATTATTTCCGTAGTACATTTATCCACTAAAACATCCATAATATCTGCCATATCTTTTTCTAAATGGCGTAGCGCATCACGTAGCTGCTCTTTCATAATTTATTCCCGGATATATTGCTTACATGTTCACCAACAGAACGCTCAATAACCCTATCAGAATATTGTATATCCTCAAAAGAAGCGGGTGATGATGTTGATGCCGGAGAAAAAAATTGAACATTAATATTTCCAGCTAATTGTGCAGCTGCCCACTCTGGCAATTGATGA
This sequence comes from Burkholderiales bacterium, assembly GCA_018061465.1. Lineage (GTDB taxonomy): Bacteria > Pseudomonadota > Gammaproteobacteria > Burkholderiales > UBA11063 > Aquella. Next base: position 17,654 of record JAGOUD010000014.1, on the reverse strand, counting down.
GATAAAAGAGCAATAATAATCGCACTACATAATACACGAGCTACTACAGCACTTAAATCAAGAATATCTGCTGCTGCATTAATATCAATAGCCCATCCATGCATTTGCCCATTTAGTATACCAAGCAAAAAGCATACCGCTAAAAATTTAATGGCAACTCCGGAAACCGTTTGCACATAGCGCTGCCAAAATGATACTGTCCACGAACTCCCCGCAAAACCAGTTAAAATAAACGCTACATACACTACAAAATAAGCTTGAACAATAATTTTAATTAAATAAAATGCCAGCAAAGATAAAACCACAAATAACAGCACCTCCATCAATGCTAGGGCAAATTTAACTGTTATATATTGGAAGGAGCCGGTGCTATCGGTAATTTGGTGAATTGAGTCGGCAACACACGCAAAATTACCAATAACCTCTGAAGGCCCCATTGTATTAAAATTACTTCCCGGGGTCAGGGATAATGAATATCCACTGATTCGACTACCTAAATTAGCAATATACTCAATAACATGCTCATATAGCCCCAAATCAATAACATAGTGAGCAAAAAAGAAGCCCAACACTGTACGGGTAAAAAAGAAGACCCAAATTTTTTCCACATCTCCAGCAAATATCTTTTTCACTACCAATTGCCACATAAATTCCATACTAAACAATAAATAAAACAAATTTTTAGCTATGGGATTAATTTGATTTTGCCAAGTATATGCTATATTGCCAAATTGAGTAACAATCCCATCCAATATACCGCCGCTATGAATAGCACACGTAACTGTTTGCATTTATAAATCCTTTTATATACTTTTTATCTTTAAATTGTAGGCTTTGTCAAACTTTATAAAAAGCTCCTTGTATACTATTTGTAAATACCGTCGCCTTTTACTACAGTTCTTCACGCCCAAAGTTCATATACTGCGAGTATTAATACCTAAGTGTCTATCTTTCAATTACGACCAGCAATCATTGCCTTTTTCAAGTTATTCATAAACCAGTTTTCTTAAATCCTATGTATATATCATTACTATTTTGCAACTCTACTTTTTGTTCGGCTAATTGCTTCTGCGCCTGTTGTACCATCAACATTTGAATTTGGGCAATAGTATTTTGGGTAGATATCTGAGTTTGAATTGCTGCTTGCTGCATTGCTATAGTGGCAGCTTTAGGGTTAGTTTGAAATAATTGAATAATTTCGCTAATAGTAGTTACATTTTGTACTAAGCCAGTAATGTTGCTCATAGCCCAAGAAAACTGCGAACATAAATCACCGTTTATATTATTAATATAAGTTTGTAACTGCTGCTCTTCAGTTAAGGAACAAAGTTCACATATAGCGCTACCAGCAGCTTCCACTTGTTGCAAGCCATGCAATTGCTGTATTTGTTCAAAGGTAGTAACTGCCTTACCAATACCCACTAAATAAGCACTAACTTGAGCACTATAAGTTGACATCGTAGTCAAATCGGTGGCTAGTTGGTGCTGATCTATCGTAGGAATAACTGCCAAACTTCTTCCGGTTACCACAATCAACAACAAACTTAATCTTAACGACCGTAAATTAAACTTATTTAAAATTTTCCACATACTTTATTAAACATCACAACTTAATAATCATGCGCTATTTTAAATAATTTATTTAGGTAATTTTTCCGCAAAATCCGCAAACCATTAATATTATTGCGTCGGCAAGAAAAAAATCGCACCACATCAGCTTTGATCTGTTTGAGTATAGTTAACCAATATTTAAAACACACATGAAAAATATGTTAAAATTGTTGTTTTTTGAGAGTGGAATGGCTTAATATTGGACATTTTTATAAAACGAAACCAATTTTAGGCAAATGGAGCTGTATTTAATTAAAAAATGGAATTCCCACAAGTTCATCAAAAACATTTTCTAATTTTAGATTAAATTTTTAAAAATCTATTAAAATCTAGGATATTAAGGTTAAGAGATAATAGTTTTGTACTATTTTAACCAATAGGAATTAACACATGTTAAATAAAAAATTATACTGTTCTAGTTTGACTGCCAAACTAATATCAATTTTATTAACAATTATATTTCTACTCTATATTTATACTTGGGGAGAGAATATCTTAAGACTGCTACTTAGCAAGTACCCGACTGAATATAGAGACATGGCTACGGTGCAATTAACATACTTATTTTCAAGTGGCAAAAACCCCTACAATCTTGAAACCAGTCCACCTTTCTTTTATTTATATGGCTTTTTGTTTTCTTACCTTTGTGCCAAATTAGGCAGTATTTTATATTTAACACCGTTATTTATAAATAAAATAGCCGTAGTCTCCTGCATAATTATCGCTGGGTTAGTAATAGGCTATGAAGTAGCCCAGTTAACTAAATCACTTTGGCTGACTATATTAGCTTTCACATTAATGTTAGACAGCGGATATAATTTAAGTTATTTTATCGTCCGTCCAGATTCATTTGGACTCTTGTTAACTATATTAGCTATATTTTTAACTAAACGCAGTATATCAATCCCAATGCTGTTTATAATAGCAGTAATTTCAGTATCCTCATTTTATACTAAACAGTATTACATATACATAATTATTCCAATATCTTTATATATTGCATGTATAAAACCTAAATATTTAATCTTTTATGGGTTATTTTTAATATCAACCGCTACCATTTCGATATTCATTATTAGTAAAATATTTCCCTACTATTTTTATGCAACCATATTTGCTCAAGCTAAATCAGTTAATTATAACTTTGGTCATATGGTAAACCAAAACTGGCAATTTTTTAAATTTTATTTACTATTGATTATCCCTGTTATTTACCGTTTATATACTTTAACCAAACAATATTGCGCTTCAACCATACTTCATAACCATAAAAATAGTTACTATACCGCCAATTATATAGCAGAACTAAAAAAATCACTATCTCATTCCCCCATAAATATATATATATTGCAAATTATAATCAGCCTCATATGCCTAATGAAACTAGGTGGCAATGAGGGCGCATATATGTCTTATTATAATGAACTATTACTCCCAGAATTTATTGTAATAGCATTGTTTATTATAAATAAATATTCAAAGGTACATTCTGAGTTATTCAACAATACCTTAAAGCTTTTTATTGCTATATGGATAAGCTTATATGGTCAAAATAAAATATATTTGAATAATAAATCCCACGACTATAGCTATGAAAATAATATCAATAGTAATCAGGAAAGCTGGAAGAAAGCTTATAAAATTTTAGATATGTACGCCTCACCCAAAATGTTTTTATCCCCAATTTTAGCAAATTACCCCTTAACACATGGTATAGATATTTATGATAATGGCAACACCGAGTATTGTACAAATCTTATACCATCAAAAAAATATATTATGGTGCAGAACATATTATTTCCACAACTAAAAGCTTTAAATATCTACTATTCTGACTGGATCCGCAATATAAATGATGAAGTGGCGCATGGGGAATTTTCTTTAGTTACATCAATACAACAAATGCCCGATTCATTAATAAATAGAACTATCTTGCAAAGTAAATATAAACTCTATACTATCCTGTATTTAAGAACTGGCGAACAAGTGTGGGCAACTGAGTTTTGGGTACCTATTAATCAATGATTGTTTATAGTCTTCTCTAAATTAGCAAAGTATAAAAGTTACTTCCCTAACACTATTTTTATGGCACTATTTTTCTCGCAAATAACCATCAATAGTTAAAAGTTTGACTAATTATAATTAATTTATTGGGGAGGTAACTCTTCGGATAATTCAACTCGAGCAATACTTTCAAATTTATTGCCTATTTTAGCGGTAGTGGTGTGGATTTCTTTTACATCTTTAGACACGGTATCAATATGTTTAGCCAAGCTATCCCAGCGAGTTTTATAACGACTAAATTCTTCACTTAATATATGTAAATTATGCTGAATAACTCGCGCATGCAAGGCTTGTTCCATATTTTTCACCACTACCTGAATTGTAGTTAACATTGCCATTAAAGTAGTTGGCGATGCAAGCCATACTTTCTGTCTTTGAGCATAATCTAAAAGATTGCCATGATAGGCATGAATATGTGCAAATATTGCCTCTGCCGGAATAAACATAATTGCCTGAGAACTACTCTCTCCGGCTATTATATATTTACTAGCTATATCATCAATATGTTTTTTAATATTAGTTTCAAAATCTCGCTTCATCATTTCCCGATCAGCCAACGCTAACTTAACATCAACCATCCGTTGATAATTCTCAAGCGGAAATTTAGAATCAATTGCAATTTTACCAACAGGTTCGGGCGCAAATAATATAGCATCAACCACACTTCCGGTATTAAACTTATATTGTGTAGCATATAATTTTTTATTATTTTCCCCAAAAGCAGCTATTAATATCTGATTTAACTGAACTTCTCCAAATATCCCTCGAGTTTTCTTATCCGTTAATACATTTTGCAGAGAAATAATTTCACCCGAGAGTTCATCAATTTTTTTCTGGGCCTCATCAATTTTTGTCAATCGAATTAGGATATTATTAAATGTCTCATTAGTTTGAGTAAATCCTTCTTTTAATTTACTTTCAACTTTAGCATTAATTCGCTCAAGTTCTAAGCGTACCATTTCTATTAGTCGATTTACATCCATATTTAGTGCATTGCGCATTTCACTACTTAATTGCGTAAATACAGTAATTAAACTCTCACTGTTTACGTTTAATCGCTGCAATATTTCAAGCTGTAACTTGGTAAAATCACTTTGAATTAATTGACTTACCGTGCTAATTTCATTAAGTAATTTCTGATTATTTTCTAAAATAGCATTGGCAATTTTTTCTTTCACTAATTCAGGCAGTATATCTATCTTGCCGGTTAAAGAGTCATTCGATCTCTTAAATAGATTTAACACTTGCAAAACAATTATAAAAACCAATAACCCATAAATAATTAACATTTAAGCCCAACTTTCGATTATTAGCAGCACATACTTTGAGTTAATTCCATCTTCCTACTCTGCCAATCTGGCATATACATTGTCATATAATTATAAAATTTACGATCATGATTATAATGGGTTAAATGGGTTAATTCGTGCAAAACCACATATTCTATTGCCCGTAGCGGTTTTTTGATTAACTCCACATTCAAGTTAATATAGGCTTTTATAGTATTGCACGACCCCCAGCGGGTTCGCATCTTACGAATTACCACACGGTTAACTTGTTTATTTACAATTTTACTGTATTTATTAATCAATTCAGTAAAATGGTGCCGCGCTTGCTCCAAATACCATCTGTCAATTAGATAATGTTTTTTTGTTAAATCACCTGGATCTTGAAGAACCAGGTATAAATTTTCACCACATAAAGTAACAGAATCTTTATCACCACAACTAACGTTTAATATATAGCTTTGCCCTAAATACTCAAAATTCTCACCATTAATTAACAGTTTGCTGGGTAATGAAAATTTTTTAAAATATTCCAATTTTTCATTAATCCAATTATGGCGCTTAACAATAATTTGCTCAATATCATATTGCACCATTTTTAAAGGAACTGTAAGTAATACTTCCAAATTTGGCCTAACCTTTAAATTAGCCCATTTCACATTCTTACGAATAATTTTTAAATTTTCAAACATAACTATTAAGAAATTTAGTAACAATTAAAATATACATGTGGCAACTGCTATTATGATATTAAGATAAACATTCCAAAATATGAATCGAACCTTAGCAGGTATAACCTCAATAAATCTAACCCATAAATTAAAATTGATTAGTGTTTGGAAACGTTGGGGTTAAAAAGTATTTCACGGTATATATTAGCAAAATAATCCGCAGGAACATCACTAGTAGATACCACGTTAAGATCAGCTGAATCGCCATCAGCTGATTTTTCCGAAGAATATTCGGTAATATATCGATAACAATCCGGATACAGTTTTTGCTTCAATTTCACTAATGAATGCAGCCGCGCTTCAATTTGTTCTTGAGGTTTATTAACTATCGGTTGTAATTTTTCAGCCATATGCATAACTACAACTTGAATACTTGGTTGATCATTGATGACGGCAGCATTCCAAGCTGTAATAACTATATTAAGTGCTACTCCATAATCACTATTAGCAAATTCATAAATCTCTATATCACTATCCATAATATCAATTATAGCTTTAGACACACTAAATTTATTAGCGTCTTCTTCATTAGAAGTCTCGATAACATTAAGATAGTTTTGATAAAATTGGTTAAAGTTATCCATTTGCCCCACCCCATAATAATATATTAATTAAACCACTTTACTGCAAACCTGAGATTATGCCATAAAATTTATGCAATAACAACACTTTTGATAAAAATTGCGATTAAACACAAGGGTTCAATCGCACCTTTCATAAATTGGGTCACAAGCTTAATTTCTACTATAAATAATTTTCTCCCAATATATGAATATTATAGTCATTCTAATCTTTATCCAAGCATTAGTTTATTGAAAGTTACTGTGTAACTATCATGATATTTTGTATAAAATGGCTGCTGCATAAGTTTATTCCGCCACGCTGTAATATACGGATAACTAGAGAGGTCAACTTTACTTAACTCAGCTGAATCTAAAGCTGAGAGCATTGCAAAGTCTGCTAAAGTTAATTCATCACCAGCAACATGCGCAAATTTATTAAGTTGTGTTTCTAAAACGGGAAGGTTTTTACTTAAAAAATGATGTCCATCTTCCACCGAGCGATTATCTGGTATGGCTTTAAATAATTTATAAAAATAAGTATTAAACATAATCTTGCTAAAGGGAATCATAATATGCTGTGATGCATAATCTAACCATTGGTCAACCACAGCTCGCGCTTTAAGTTCCGCGGGGTATAGTGGCGATTCATACTTAGCTGCTAGATATCTAAGTATCGCATTACTTTCAGCAAGAGAAAAATCTTCATCCATAAGTGCAGGAATTTTACCATAGGGGTTAATTTCTAAATATTCCGGAACATGATGTTCACCTTTAATCAGGTTCAAATCATGGAATTTATATGGAATTTCCATATAGTTTAATAAATAGCAAGCTTTATTAGTGGGTGATGATATTGGTGATCCATATAAATGTATCATGAAAAATCCTTTTCAAACATTAATTAAAAATTTTAACAATTACAACAATAAACTAATTTATGCTCTTCAAAACTCTGTTAGTACGTGGAGAGAAAAACTCCGCCGAAACTCTAATCTGTTTGAGTATATTTATAGCATTATAAATTAATTATGTACTTTTTCTAAATAAAGAGTATCCTAAACGCCTAATTATAATCGAAATTGCAACATATTAGTTTAATGAATTAATATGCTAATAGGTGCAGTGACTTTTTCAAATTTTTAGGCTTTTCCTCTTTACTCCACTATACAGAATTATAATGCCGAGCAAACTCTTCAAATTTAGCCAAAAGTCGCTCAATCGCTGTATACTATATTCTCAATCAAAAAGTTATTCTTTATAAAGTATGGCTTTAACTTCTAAAAATTCGTCAATGCCGTATTTTCCAGATTCACGACCAATTCCAGATTGCTTATAACCCCCAAACGGAGCACCAGTTCTGAATCGCGCACAATTGAGGTATACCTGGCCAGCACGTAGTTTATTTGCAATTTCAGTAGCGCTATTAACATCTTTGGCATAAACATAAGCAGCTAAACCATAAATACTATCATTAGCAATATCAATAGCCTCTTCAATCGTATCATATTTAATAATACACAATACAGGACCAAATATTTCTTCACGTGCTATGGTCATATTATTATTGACATCAGCAAAAATTGTCGGTGGTACAAAATACCCAGCTTTATATTCATCACTTAATTCACAAACTATATTGAGCCCACCAGTTACAAGTGTAGCGCCCTCTTTTAAACCAGTTGTTATATATCTTTTAACATTTTCAAATTGTTTGGCGTTTACTAGTGGACCCATTACTGTTGCTGGGTCATTTGGATCACCTACAGTAATACTATTTACCACGTTTTTGGCAATAGCTAATACTTTGTCGTAGGTACTACTATGAATTAACATGCGGGTTGGGGCAGCACAACTTTGACCCGAATTAAGCATTATACTATTTATGCCTATAGTCACAGCCGTTTCTAAGTCAGCATCAGCAGTTATTATATTGGCTGATTTACCCCCTAACTCAAGAGTTAGCCGCTTTAAAGACTGACTTGATGCATTAACAATCGCTTTACCAATTACGGGTGAGCCAGTAAATGAGATAAAATCAATATCTGGATGATGGGTAATTGCAGTGCCAACAACGTCCCCCAAACCAAAAATCATATTAAATACCCCATGTGGTACTCCTGCTTCATCCATAATTTCAGCAAAAATTTGTGCACTAAACGCAGAATATTCTGAAGGCTTAAGAACCATGGTACATCCAGCAGCAATTGCAGGACCAACTTTAAGCGTGATTTGGTTTATCGGCCAGTTCCATGGAGTAATTAGGCCACAAACACCGATTGATTCTTTAACTATTTTATAATCTTTATATTTTTCACAAAATTCAAAATTATCAAATGCCTCTAGGTTAGTTTTTAAATTTATTAAACCGCTCATTGCTTGAGCTTCTTTAGCAAGTGTAACAGGAGCACCCATTTCTAAAGTTAATGCAGCCGTTATTTCAGGCAATCGTTTTTCATAAATACTAATGATTTTCTCAAGTAATTCTCGTCTGTACCCAATACTAGTATTGCTAAAATTCGGAAAAGCAGCTTTTGCAGCTGTGACTGCTAAATCTACATCGTCAGCCGAGCCCATTTTAATACTACCAGATGGCTTTGCCGTTGCAGGATTTATAGTTATAAAGTCTGATTGATTAGAACTATTATTTACCGGATCAACCCATTTACCACTAATGTAAAGTTTAGTTAAGTTTGTATTAATCATATTCATATCCTCTATTAAAATAACTGGGGTCAGATGCATTTAGCACCTAACATTTATTTATAAAAATCATTGATAACATTTAGATATACACAATATTGTTACCATCCCAAGTTTAGCAAAAATCACGTTGTCATAGAAATTATTTTAGAACGAATTATAGTGCTATTAATTTTATCTATGTAAATTTATTTTTAACCAGCTAGTATTATAGCCTCTTTAAACAGATAAAATTTTACACAAATTACGCAAAAATCCACTAATTTTATGAATAAATTGAATTATTATTCATAAATTCATTGAAGGTCGCAGATATTTTATCTAATGAATTTGAAATATATGAAGCTAATAAATTTAATAAAACCCAATTAAAACATCGAAAAATTGGCACTAATATCACATCCAATCATAAGCCACACCTTGCGGTTATTGTTGTTGTGGCACAAGAGATACGCACCTTAAAATAATTAACAATCACATCAAGTGATCTAAAAATCTATTCGCGCACTTAAAAAAATTAGATCAACATAAGTTAATATTAGATCAACATTATTATATTTAAGCGAAGTTACAAGTCCAACTCCGGGTAATGGCACTGGAGCATCGTTAGTATAGGCGGGTTTTATAAAAATAAATGGAGTATAACCTAATCCCCATTTTAAATTCCCTGAATTAGTTAAATTAAAATATTGTTGATATGCATAACCAACCTGTAGTTGTATTTTATAGTAAGAATCCATAAACCCAGATGCGTATAGCGCATACTCGGAATTATATTGCGGGTTAAAAAAAGTCCTAGTGTAACCAGCACCAGCAGTTATTTCGTTTACCGGGCCTTCTTCATTATGACCAACGGGAAAATGCAGCCCTACACTGGTATGATAAGCATAACCACTAATTAATATACCATTAACACCTGAGCTTTCAGCCATTTTTATGCCAAATTTTATATCACACCACCACGATGACCAGCTATCACATCCAACATTAGGATCCAAACTTGACTTATATATAAGCGAATCAGCAGAGATAACATTAGCTAAAATTAAACTAATTAAACACAACGCTAACTTAAAAAGCATACATCATACCTAAGCCAATTACATTTATATTACTATTGGTATTACCTGGTATATAAACCCCATAATCTTCAATATTAATTCCAAAATGATATGAAAGTTGAAATAGTGCGCCAAGACCTACAAAAACTCCGAGTTGATCGTTATTAGTCTCATTTTGTAGATTAAATAGCATTGCTGGCCCCACGTGAATATATGCAGAGACAAAGTTACTTAATGGTATTGAACCACGTGCTGCTATATCAGGTATAAGGTACATAGAATTTTGGTTTTGATATGTATTTGGCATAACTGTAATACCCCCATCAAGAGCAAAATATTGGTTAAACGCATAGCCGCTAAACACACTACCGGCAATTGAGGTATTATTAGTTGGGCTTGTATTAGTTCCATTACTTACAAAGCCGTACCCTACAATAATATTTATATAAGCACTACTTTCAATTTCAGCAGAACTAGATATCCAAATAACAGCTAAATAAACTGCTATTATTATTTTTTTATATTTCAATATTTATGTATCCTAAAAATTATACATCTAGAAATCATAATAACAGCCTTTTTAAACCACTTTTAATTTCACCAAAATAATATGCTGGTTATTCTAAATTTTGTAGGTACGTAACCCAAAAAATCAAACATAAGTTCAATAGCTTATCAATATGAAGATTATTTAACAACGTAAATATTTAGTTTAAAGAATATAACCAAAAATTTTAATTGAACGAATAGGGAAATTATTAATAGTGATTTAATAATTTTAGCTAGGAAAGATGCCATTGACATAAAGAATGCATTTAACTATAATAGAGAAAGTCACATTTAGGATACTTTTCAAAATTCTAAATATAGTCCAGTATAGCCTTCAAAATACTGCACAAAGTAGTATTGTATATTTCAAATTTGATTAATAAATAATTTTACTCCGTAACTAAAAACCGAACTCTCCAGACAAACACTCATATATGATCAAGTAATAATTAAAGTAGCCGATATTGGACAATGAAAAGCGATTATTGATAGCGATTTGCTCACGTGCTAATGCTAACACAGAGGTTAAAATTAAGTTACCGCTGGTAGAGCTTTATTGGTAAAATTCCCCAAGGTTAAGAAATGAAATGTGGTTTTGCACCCAATTAATCTCCACCCAAGACGCACCTTGGGTGGAGATTTTTCAAAAGTTTAAGATCTAATTAAATTAACTACATTTTTAACGCCGCTAATTTGTCTAATTCCAGAAATAGCAGCATCTAGTTGCTCTCTACGTCCTGCATTTTGCCCAAGCAAATACACTACGCCAGCACAAGTAACTACTTTAATATTATTAGTGTTCACACCTTTTTGCCCAATAAGGCGGGTTTTAGCTGCAGAAGTTATGTAAGCGTCAGCTGAAATATCACCCACAGTTTCATTCTTACCCACAGTTAGGAAATTCCAAACTTTTTTAACCCCATGAGTATTAACCACTGCTATATCAGCTTTATCATAATCATCTTCATTAGGTACTTGCCCTGCTAATAGTATCTTGCCGGAGTAACCAGCTACAGTAAAACTACCATTTGGCACTTGAGCACTTAATACTGAGTTTACCTTATGCTCTAGGTTTTGATCAGACACTACCGTACTAAAGCCACGAGTATCTGTCCCTGTTGCAGCAGCTGTTCCTGCACCAGCACCAACTACAGTTGCCGCACACCCCATTATCCCCGTAGATAATAGAGCAATTAATAAATATGACAATTTACGCATAATACCCCCTTTTGGTAAATATGATTTCTATCTTTAATATTTAAACGTTTCTAATATATACCATCTATAATTCAACGTTTTTCTAAATAATTGGCATTCAAGGTTATACTCACACTATTTGCAATTATTATAGCACAAACCCCACATATTTTTACAACATAATTTTTTGAATAGCACCGATGGTTTAACCAAGTTAGCCTAATCAATTACGTCCAGGGCAAACGGTAGTCTTTAGGGTACGCTATTTAGCTATTTTCATTTTTCATGCGAATAATATCTGATTCCATTTTTTCTAATTCATCCTGCTTTAAAACCTGGGATGCAAGGGGAAATACTTCTTTTTCCTCTTCAGAAATATGATGGAATAAGTTTTCTTGCAGCACAGTTAATTTGGCTTTCCAGGCTTCATCTTGGAAATCTAGATTTTCTAATTCAGCTAAAAGGATGTCTACTACATGATGTTCTTCATATGCTTCCAAAGTTAGATTTTTAATATCTTTTTTTTCTTTGAAAACCGGATATACAGCTGATTCTTCTATTTCTTCGTGTAATTGCAACTCTTCTTTTAAATTTAGTAAGAGTTCTTGCCTTTTCTTTTTTGCATTGGCAGTAGTAGATAAAAGTGTTTCTATGATTTGTTTAACTTTTTCATGGTCTTTTATTAATAGTTCAAATGTGTTGTCCATAATTTTCTCCTTAAGTGTTATAAGCATTAATAGCGTTTATCGTGACTATATAATATGACTTAATTTCACTGTTGATAATAGAACTGTCCCCCCTCACCTTCATCTTTATACGAAACTATCGCATCATTTCCTCTTTTTTTGGGACTAACCCCCGGCGCTGATGTACTAATAGGTACATTCCGCTACTGACACTCCTCATCTTTTATATTTTGGGCAAATACTTAATTATGAAAAAGGCCTAATCTAGTATTAGAAAGTATTGTACTCTCGTGACAGAGATGAAACCTTGGGAAGTTCTGTCCAATATCTATATTGCAACAGGGAAAGCATCATGTTAACACTAAAGGCGATGCTTTGCAATTCTAAATTTAAGCATAAAATTTTATGTGAAGAGTTAAGACAATTTAATTCATCTTTTACTCTATAATAACTTTAGCCTTTTAAATTATAAAACGCATCTAATCCCGGATATATTGCACTTTTCCCTAGTGATTCTTCAATACGCAGTAGCTGATTATATTTAGCAATGCGATCTGAACGCGATAACGAACCAGTTTTAATCTGTCCACAATTTAGTCCCACCGCCAAATCTGCAATTACGCTATTTTCAGTTTCACCCGAACGGTGCGACATAACTGTCGTATAACCTGCAGTTTTAGCCATCTCAACTGCAGCAATAGTTTCAGTTAAGGTGCCTATTTGATTAATTTTTACTAATAACGAATTGGCAATACCTTTTTTAATTCCATGAGCTAAAAGTTTAACATTGGTTACATAATTATCATCGCCTACCAATTGGATTCTGCCACCTAATTTGTGAGTAAGATGAATCCATCCTGCCTCATCTTCCTCTGCCATGCCATCTTCAATCGAAATAATTGGATATACATTAACCAAATTGGTTAAATAATCAGTAAATTGCTCACTAGTTAATTGCAATCCTTCAGCAGCTAACTGGTAACGCCCATCTTTATAAAATTCTGAGGCAGCACAATCAAGCGCTAACATCACATCCTTACCGGCTACTAAACCCGCTGCATCAATTGCTTCCAAAATTAATTTCAACGCTTCTTCATGGGAATTAAGATTTGGTGCAAATCCACCTTCATCACCTACCGATGTGGGAAAATTACGTTTATTACAAATTGATTTTAACGCATGAAAAACCTGTGCTCCGTAGCGCAGGGCTTCCTTAAAACTAGGCGCACCAACTGGTACTAGCATAAACTCTTGAATATCCAAATTATTATTAGCATGCGCCCCACCATTAATTACATTCATTAACGGCACAGGCATTATCTTTTGCCCAATCCCTCCAATATAGCGATAAAGAGGTATTCCTAATCCATTACTTGCTGCTTCTGCAACAGCAATTGATACCGCAAGCATTGCATTTGCTCCAAGCTTTGACTTATTTTCGGTACCATCCAATTCAATCATAGCGTGATCAATTGCGGTTTGATCAAACCCATCCATACCGCATAAAGCCTGGCAAATAGTAGTATTTACGTTATCCACAGCCTTTAACACACCTTTACCATTAAACCGCTTCTGATCCCCATCGCGTAATTCTAAGGCTTCTTGAGTACCAGTTGATGCTCCAGATGGAACTATCGCCCGACCAAACCCGCCATTTTCTAAACCAACTTCAGCTTCAACTGTAGGAAATCCTCGAGAATCAAGAACTTCACGTGCATGAATCATTTCAATTTTTGCCATAGGTGTAAACTTTCCTTAATACTTTTTCACAACTTTATCAATTGCCATTATATCTGTCAAGAACGATTCTATTTCATACATGGGAAACGAATTAGGACCATCTGATTTTGCACTTTCGGGTTTAGGATGTGTTTCCATGAACATTCCACTAACTCCAACTGCAACTGCAGCACGTGCCAGCACAGACACAAATTCTCGCTGTCCACCAGATTGAGTACCTAACCCTCCAGGTAATTGTACTGAATGAGTAGCATCAAAAATTACCGGACAATTAGTTTGGCGCATAATTACTAAACTTCGCATATCTGAGATCAAATTATTATACCCAAAACTAGTCCCACGCTCACATGCCATAATTAATCCATGCCCGGCTACATTTAAAGCCTTGTTAGTAACATTTTGCATGTCTGATGGCGAGAGAAACTGCCCTTTTTTTATATTAACTACCAATCCAGTTTTAGCAACCGCTTTAATAAAATTAGTTTGCCGACATAAAAATGCTGGGGTTTGTAAGATATCAACTACAGCTGCTACCTGATCAATTTCATCCATCTCATGTACATCGGTTAAAATTCGGAGCCCCAATTGACGCTTTACTTCAGATAATATTCGTAATCCTTCATCAATTCCCAAACCCCGAAAAGTATCATCCGAACTTCGGTTAGCCTTATCATAACTAGATTTATAAATAAAATTTATTCCAAGCCTAGTCGTTACTTCTTTTAAATATCCAGCCGTATCAATGGCCAACTGTTCCGACTCAATTACACAAGGTCCCGCAATTAAAAACAACGGGCTATTTAAACCTATTTCAGTATCAAAAAGCTTCCATTTTGTTTGCATTCTAAATTTCTCCATCCATTTTAATTTTATTTGACTGATGCTTCAACGCTGCATTAATAAAAGCAATAAATAATGGATGTCCATCTCTGGGGTTTGAAGTAAATTCCGGATGAAATTGGCAAGCAAAAAACCACGGATGGGTAGGTAATTCTACAACTTCTACCAATGGTTCACTACCAACTGACTTTCCACTAATTACCAATCCATAATTTTCCCATTGGCTAATTAATCCATTATTAATTTCGTACCGATGACGGTGGCGTTCCATAATCTTAGTTGCGGTATAAATTCTTTGAGCTAACGATCCATCTATTAAATCACACTCGTAAGCGCCCAATCGCATGGTACCGCCTAAATCAGAATCACTACGGCGAATCTCAATCTTACCCTCTCGGTCTTCCCACTCAGAAATCATAGCAACCACTGGACATATAGTATTAGGATCAAACTCGGTTGAATTAGCATTAACTAACCCAGCTACATTTCGGGCAAACTCTATAACTGCAAGCTGCATTCCTAAACAAATCCCCAAATAGGGAATGTTATTTTCCCGTGCAATTTGAATTGCTTTAATTTTACCTTCAACTCCACGCTTGCCAAAGCCCCCGGGCACTAAAATGGCATGCATATCCTGAAGTTTGGTGTAATCTCCATTTTCAATATCTTCAGCATCAATATAATGAACATTAATTCGAGTTTTAGTATGGATACCAGCATGAATTATTGCCTCATTAAGTGATTTATATGATTCAGTTAAGCCTGTATATTTTCCTACAAAAGCAATATTTATCAAATGTTCATGGTGCTCTAAGTTATACACAATTTTATCCCAAACTGCCAAATTTGCAACTGCCGGGTTAATATGTAAATGTTCACAAATAATGTTATCAATCTCTTGACTATGCAGCATTTGTGGTACTTGATAAATACTCTTCATATCATAGCATGCAATTACTGCGCGTGCATTTACATTACAAAATAGAGCAATTTTTTGTTTCTCGGCACTAGGTAACTCGCAACTTATTCTACATAAAACTATATCAGCCCCAATGCCAATTTCTCGGAGTTCTTTAACTGAATGTTGAGTAGGTTTAGTCTTAATTTCTCCACTACACGGTAAATATGGAACTAAGGTTAAATGAATATAGCAAGTATTTGCACTTCCTTTTTCCTGACGAATTTGGCGAATTGCCTCTAAAAATGGCAGCGACTCAATATCCCCAACAGTACCGCCAATCTCAACAAGTACAATATCAAAACCCTCGGCAGCAGTAAAAATCTTAGCTTTTATTTCATCTGTAATATGGGGAATAACCTGTACCGTATTACCTAAATACTCGCCTCGGCGCTCTTTTTTGATAACTGCTTCATAAATTTGCCCAGTGGTAAAATTATTTTTCTTGCGCATTTTAGTGCTAATATAGCGTTCATAATGCCCTAAATCAAGATCAGTTTCCGCACCATCTTCAGTCACAAATACTTCACCATGCTGAAATGGGCTCATAGTACCTGGATCAACATTAATGTATGGGTCAAGCTTCACCATGGTAACGGCTAAACCGCGAGATTCTAAAATAGCTGCAATAGATGCAGCGGCAATCCCTTTACCTAAAGAAGAAACTACACCACCAGTTATAAATATAAATTTTGTCATAGTCATAAAATCTTAAGCACGTTCCATATACTCGCCAGTATCAGTATTCACCTTTATTTTTTCGCCTTTTTCCACAAACGGCGGCACCTGAATCTGCAACCCAGTTTCTAATGTAGCAGGTTTAAATGAGGTAGTAACGGTTGATCCCTTAATATTCGGATCAGTCTCAACAACCTCTAAAATTACAGCCTGAGGCAGTTGAATCCCAATTGGACGTTCATTATGAAAATTAATTTGAACTGTAGTATTTGGTAGTAAGTAACCAGCCTGCCCCTCCAAAAACTCTGCTGAAAGGTTGTGTTGTTCAAAAGTATTATTATCCATAAATACATAATTTTGACCATCATGGTAGAGGTAATCCATTTCCAGGCTTTCCACAAAAGCTTTTTCTACTTTCTCATCAGTTACAAAACGTTGATTAACTTTGGTACCTCGTTCAATGTCTTTCATTTCAACTTGCATATAAGCGCCGCCTCGGCCTCCTACATGCACATGATAGCATTTCATAACTTTCCATAAGTGCTTTTCCCACTCAAGTAAATGCCCCACACGTATTTCGGTTGCTAACATTTTTGCCATGTTTATTCCTTAATTTTTTATATAAGTAATGATTATAGCATGTAGTCAACTTAGAACCTCTTTAGAATCTTTAATTGTATGCGCCAGGTACATATTGGAAAATGATCAAATCTAATTAAGGAATAATTTTACCATCCTTAACTAATTGTCTGTGTCGCGGAAATGGAGTCATTTTATTACCAAATCTAGCATGAACTCTTTTGAAGTTATACCAATGAAGGTATTTCTCTAACTTTTTGTTAAATAAGTTTATATCATCAAATAATAAGTTACCATATTTAATCATAAATTCATCTTGTATAGTGCGATTCACCCGCTCACATCTAGCATTTTGCTTAGGTGTTTTTGGATAAGTATGATAATGTATGGCATCTTGCTCTTTTATATATT
>JAGOUD010000147.1 GCA_018061465.1 Burkholderiales bacterium | reverse complement strand
GGCATATTCAATCCCATCAATTCCTTGATCATCAACATTATCAAATCCTACCACATGGGCAGTAATTTCACCATCGGGATAATAACGTTTAAACTCCTGAATGCTATAAATACCTTCTATATTTAAATTCTTAATTTGACGTGCTTGCTGCGGACTCACCTCGCGCTTCAAATAAACAAACGTTTTATTTTTCTGATTTAATTTAGTGTTTAAATCACCTAAAGATAAATGCAAAATTAAAGCAAGTTGATTAATCTGTTCACTAGATAGATTATCTAACTCACTTGGATCAACCCAAATTGATGCCATGGGCGTACTCACCGCCAAAGGATTGCCATTGCGATCAACAATCGTACCCCGCATAGATGCTATCTTTAAATTACGCTCAATCCGTGAACTCATTTGTTTTGCTAAAAATAATGTATTATAGGTATTCATGTAAAATAAACGGATAATTATCATTGCAGTTAAAACAACTGCAATTAAATTTACAATCTTAATTCGACTCACTGTTTTTGCCGAAAGTGACATAACCCGATTACTGGCAAAATTACTTTCATTTTTAGCAGCATAAAGCTTTTGAATATCGGTATTAGCTAACATCACTTCATTCCTATTATATGGTTTTTATCGGGCTGAATTAAGCCCAGCTTATTTACCGCGAAATCTTGTAATACCAGATTAGAAGAAAAAGTTCCCTCTTCTAACTCTAATTTGGTATATTCTCTATTAAACATATCTGCCTGATTTTTTAACGCCGCCAGCCGTGCATGATCAATACGCGACTGATAACGCTGATTTACCAAACAAAAAGCACTATAAATAAGTACCGCTAACATTAACAAATTCACAACACGTAACATTTTATTTTTAATCCATAATCTTTTCAATACCACGTAAAATTGCACTGCGACTACGAGTATTCTCTTCAATTTCACCCAAACTGGCTCTAACCTTTTTGGCAATCACTTTATATTTAGGTTCATCCATTTCCTTATTAATCCACTTAGGTAAATGTTCCTTATGCGATAATTGGTTAAATTTATCTTTAACTATTCTATCTTCTAAAGAATGAAAACTTATAATTACAACCCGGCTTTTAACTTTTAACCAAGCTGGTACTTTAGCTAAAAATCGTTCTAAATCGTCCAATTCGTTATTTATATAAATGCGAATTGCCTGAAAACAGCGCGTAGCTGGATGCTGCTTATTTTTGGAAATTCTCATACTTTGACTAATAATCTCTGCTAATTGAACAGTTGTAGTTATCTTTGCTATATTTCTTCGTGTAACAATATTTTTAGCAATTACTCGAGAAAATTTTTCTTCACCATATTTCCACAATACATTGGCTAACTCAACTTCATCAACACTATTTATCCATTCTATTGCACTAATTCCACGAGTATTATCCATTCGCATATCCAAATCACCATTTAGTCTAAAACTAAAACCACGTTGAGCATTATCTAGCTGAACTGATGACACCCCTAAATCTAATAATATTCCATCAATTTTATCAATTGCATAGATAGACAAATACTGCTCAAAATTAGCAAAACTATCATGTATCAAATTCAAACGGGGATCAATAATTTGGGATCTACCATAATTAATTGCGTCCATATCTTTATCAAAAGCAATAATTCGTCCATTTTGATTTAAACATTTTAATATTGCTTGAGTATGTCCACCTCTACCAAACGTTCCATCAATATAAGTACCATCTGGCATTACCTTTAATAATTCTATAGACTCATTAAGCAAAACTGGATGATGCAACACATCATACTCCACTTAGTAAAACAGCTAATTCATCTTGGGATGCTAGTAACGCTTTTTCAGTTTCTGCATGCCACTTGGACTGATCCCATAATTCAAACCGATTTCCTAATCCAACCAAAACAATATCTTTATCTAACTGTGCCAACTTTTTCAAGCTTGCAGGCAATAATATTCTGCCAGCTTTATCTATCTCAACAGTTTCAGCATAACCTAAAACTAAGCGTTGATAGCTTTTTACGAGTGGATGCGCTTGCGTTGGCAAATTCTGGATTTTTTCACGTAGCAAACCCCAAGTTTTCTCGGGATATAAAAGCAGACATTGAGCAGATTCCAAAGTAATTATGATGTGGTTGGCATGTTCGTTCTGCAATACTTCACGATAGCGTGAGGGAATAGCAATTCGATTTTTTGGATCTAAATTTAGATGAGTAACTCCACCAAACATAACGCCCCCACAATGCAACACTTTTCACCATAACACCCCACTGTAACACAGAATTTTAACCATTGTCAAATAATTTTTCATTAAATATCAGCGACTAATTTGGATTTTCTTTATATAACAACGTATTGTTTATGATATTTTATTTACTTAATAATATCTGCCTAATGATACCTGGCTGTAGCATTTGCGGTGTTTCAGTGATTTAATAAATAAAATTAAAAAATCGGCAACAAGGTGCCGATAAGTGGGAATGAATTGAATTTGGAGAAAATAGCTTAAGCAATAAATGTTATTTTCTGGCTAGCAGTATATTCATATAACGTGATACTCCTTCTTCTAAACTCAAAAAGGTATGGCTACAGCCTGCCTCCTGCAAATATTTTAAATCTGCTTGAGTAAAACATTGGTAGCGTCCGGCTAAATCTCCAGGAAAAGGTATATATTCAATAATATTATCTTTAACAGCCTCTTCTAAAGACAAAGAGTGCTCTCCTGCATAAGCACGACAAGCGTTAATTGTTGCTAATGCGAGTGCATTAAAGCTTCTAGCTTTTCCAGTACCACAATTATAGATACCTGAAATTTCTTCGCTATCATTTAAATGATTATTAAAAAAGAATAAATTTAATTTAACCACATCTTCCACTGATACAAAGTCCCGCGATTGTTCACCATTGGCATAACCTTGGCAGCCTTCAAATAATTTTACCCGACCAGTAGTTTTATATTGTTCAAAATTATGTAGAATTACTGATGCCATTCTACCTTTATGCATTTCTCGTGGACCGTATACATTAAAGTAACGTAATCCAACTACTGGAGCACTAAGCCCAGTTTCGAAATAGCGGCGCACAATTTGATCAAATAAAAATTTGGAATAGGCATATACATTTAAAGGATACTCATATTGTAAATCTTCAATAAATTGAGTACGATCACCATATACTGAAGCTGACGAAGCATAAACAAAAGGAATTTCATTCTTTTGCGCAAATTCTAATAATATGCTGGAATATTCATAATTATTTTTCATCATATACCGCCCGTCTTGTTCAGTTGTAGATGAACAAGCCCCCTGATGAAAAATATAATCTACTTCATTATTATAATTCCCATTAGCAATTTCATGTATAAAATCTTCTTTATCTACAAAATCTAAAATTTGACAATCAGCCAGATTTTTTATTTTTTCTCCACGAGTTAAATTATCCACTGCAATAATATCAGTAAATCCCATTTCATTTAATGCTTTAACTAAATTAGAACCAATAAAACCAAAAGCACCAGTTACTACTATAATCATATCTATCCTTTTCTGTAATAAATTAAGAGCTAGAATTAATCCTCAATTCTACCATATCCAGCAAATTATATTTTGACACTTCATTAATTACCCGCTCATTGATTGGTTGTTGAATCATTAAAAGGCATGTATCCCTATACAGCAGATTTTTACGAAAGAGTAAAACAACGTAGCAGCTTTCATGAATTACAGGTTTGAATAGATACACTACTGCTATTAAAGCTTTTACTCAGGAATCAATTGAGTTTTAAACCACATTATATTGCCTATTGGCAACCTTATAATAATGACGACTTACAATTCAAAATTTTACACTTTGGAGGGGCTGAGTCAAAATACCCAATTATAAAAATTTAAATTGCAACTGTCCCACTCTGCGGATGACTTTTTTGAATTACTATCCCGGCATTATGAAAAATGTTCTTTAATTATAACCACCAATACACCGTTTGATCAATGGGGAAAGATATTTTATTTAAGGAGAAAATTAGAAATTGGGTACAATAAAGCTCTAGAAATTTCTTTGCCCCTACCTATGGAAGAATCATTGCATTTGACATGGGTATACTACTAAGTAGCTCTATTTTTTGCTGCCAATTTAATGTAGTAGCACTAAGTATAGATTCAGTAAAAGCGGTTATAGTATCTGTATGTCCATTTTCGAATGCTGCATATAGCCCTGAGTAACCTTTAGAACATTTGGCACTAAGCAGCTCTACTTGTTGTTGCGAATTTAATGTGGTAGAGTTAAGTACAGAATTAGTAAACGCCATTACAGTATTTGTATGTCCCTTTGCTAATGCTGTATATAGCCATGGGAAACCTTTAGAACATTTGGCACTAAGCAGCTCTGCTTGTTGTTGCGAAGTTAATCGAGTAGATTTAAGTATAGAATTAATAAACGCCATTACGGTATTTGTATGTCCCTTTTCTAATGCTGCATATAGCCCTGAGTAACCTTTAGAACATTTGGCACTCAGCAGCTCTACTTGTTGTTGCGGATTTAATTTAGTAGTGCTAAGTATAGAATTAGTAAAAGCTGTTACAGTCTTTGTATCTCCATTTGCTAATGCTGCATGTAGCCCTGAGTAACCATTAGGCAATTGTGCAGCAAGCAGCTCTGCTTGTTGTTGCGAAGTTAATCGAGTAGATTTAAGTATAGAATTAGTAAACGCCATTACAGTATTGGTATGTCCCTTTGCTAATGCCATATATAGCCCTGAGTAACCTTTGTGGGATTTTGCAGCAAGCAACTCTGCTTGGTGTTGCGGATTTAATCTAGTGGCACTAAGTATAGATTCAGTAAAAGTGGTTATAGTATCTGTATGTCCCTTTTCTAATGCTGCATATAGCCCTGAGTAACCTTTAGAACATTTGGCACTAAGCAGCTCTACTTGCTGTTGCGAAGTTAATGTAGTGGCACTAAGTATAGAATTAGTAACCTCCATTACAGTATTTGTATGTCCATTTGCTAATGCGATATATAACCCTGGGAAACCTTGAGGGCATTTTGCACTAAGCAGCTCTGCTTGGTGTTGCGAAGTTAATGTAGTGGCACTAAGTATAGAATTAGTAAACTCCATTACCGTATTTGTATGTCCATTTGCTAATGCGATATATAACCCTGGGAAATCTTCGTGAGATTTTGCGCTAAGCAGCTCTATTTTTTGCTGCAGATTTAACGTAGTAGAGTTAAGTATAAAATTAGTAACCACAGTTACAATCTTTATATTTCCATTTTTTAATGCTGTATATAGTTCTGGGAAACCTTTGGGGCCTTTTGCAGCAAGCAGCTCTATTTTTTGCTGCGGATTTAATGTAGTAGAATTAAGTATAGAATTAGTAAACTCCATTACAGTATTTGTATGTCCATTTGCTAATGCTATATATAGCCC
>JAGOUD010000146.1 GCA_018061465.1 Burkholderiales bacterium | reverse complement strand
GTTTGTTTATTTGAAGCGCGAGGTGAGTCCGCAGCAAGCACGTCAAATTAAGAATTTAAATATAGAAGGTATTTATAGCATTCAGGAGTTTAAACGTTATTATCCCGATGGTGAAATTACTGCCCACGTGGTAGGATTTGATAATGTTGATGATCAAGGAATTGATGGGATTGAATATGCCAGTAATAAAGATTTGGTTGGCATAGATGGAGCACACCAGATAATTCGTGACCGGCAAGGTCATATTGTAGAGGATTTGGGCACAACTAAGGCAGTACAGAATGGAAAAACGGTTAGTTTATCAATTGATAATCGGATTCAATTTATTGCATATAGCGCCCTTAAAGCACAGGTTGAAAAATTACATGCTAAAGGTGGTTCAGTGGTAGTATTAGATGCCAAAACTGGTGAAGTATTAGCAATGGTTAATATGCCAACCTATAACCCCAATAACCGTGAGGGGGTTACTCCTGATATGTTAAAAAATCGGGCAGTGACTAATGTTTATGATCCAGGCTCGATTATGAAACCACTAGTGGTAGCTAAAGCATTAGATGATAAACTAGTCACAACTAAAACTATCATTAATACTCATCCCTATTATGTGGGTCCTAAATTAATTAAAGATGATGAACCAGCTCCGCAATTAACCGTAGAAGATGTATTAGTTCGCTCATCTGATATTGGAACTTCCCGAATTGGTTTAAAATACAAACCATATGATTTATGGAGTTTTTATCGGAGTGTGGGTTTTGGAGAGAAAATGAAAACTGGTTTTCCGGGTGAAACCAATGGTATTTTGTTAGACTGGAAAAAATGGCATCCGATAGATCAGGCTTTAATGTCATTTGGTTATGGAATTTCGGTAAGCTTATTTCAGATGGCACATGCATATACCGTATTTACCAATAATGGTTGTATTTTACCAGTATCGTTTTATAAGCGGGAAAATGATAGTACACCTACGTGCCAGCAGGTAATTGCAGCTCCAACCGCACATACGGTGCGCGATATTTTAGCAGAAAATACAGTACGTGGTACTGGTAGAAATGCTCAGGTCGCTGATTATACTACGGCAGGTAAGACTGGAACTGCACAAAAATTAATTAATGGACATTACAGTAATCATGATCATATTAGTTCATTTGTAGGTTTTACTCCGGTAGAACAGCCACGTGTCATAATTGGAATTATGGTAGATAATCCTAAAGGCGTTTATTATGGAGCTGCAGTTGCCGCACCGGTATTTAGTCAAATTGCGTCACCAACACTTCATTTGTTGGGTGTAAAACCGGATAGGTAAGAAATGGTTAATAGATGACTAGTAATTGAAAGTTGTACTACATGTTTAGTCAAAATAGTCTAATTAATAGTAAGGCTTTTACCCAGTTACTGTTACGGCTGGGCGATTTATTATATACTGGAGAGTTGGTATTAGATAGCCGTATGGCGGTTCCGGGGTGTATTTTTTGTGCCTATCCTGGAGTGAGTGGCGATGGGCGGCAATATATTAAAGAAGCAATTGATAAAGGCGCGCAAGTTATTCTCTGGGAGGAGAAAGCTGCTGATATAGTGCAAAACATTAAATTTGAGGGGGCTGTTGCCAATTATGCAGTGGAGAATTTAATTGCATATGTTGGATTATTAGCTGCAGCAAAATATGCATATCCCAGTACTAAATTTACTACGATTGGAGTGACTGGTACCAACGGCAAAACTTCAATTACTCATTGGCTAAATCAAATTTATACCCAAATGGGAAAAGTTACGGGAATAATTGGTACTACTGGTGCGGGAATTTATCCCCAAACTATTGATTACCAATCAACTACACCTAATCCGATAATGCTGCAATCAATTTTAGCTGCTATGGCACAGCATAAGGCAGATATGGTTGCGCTTGAAGTCTCTTCCCATGCATTACATCAGGGGAGGGTTAATGGAATAAATTTCACTACAGCAATATTTACCAATCTTACTCAAGACCACTTAGATTATCATAAGGATATGGAACACTATTATTTAGCTAAACGTGAATTATTTTTTTGGCATGGTCTAAGAAATGCTATCATTAATACTGATGATGAATATGGTAAAAGATTATATGCCGAAGTAACTGATATGTGGTTATCGCAAGCTAATCTTCATTGTTCCACGGGTAAGGAAATTGAAGAATTGATTCATCCAGAATGTAGTACGCCAGTTAAAACAGCTAATACGAGAAAAGCTTCATTTAGAATCTTAACTTATGGGATAGATAGCGGTGATTTAACTGCTAGAG
This sequence comes from Burkholderiales bacterium, assembly GCA_018061465.1. Lineage (GTDB taxonomy): Bacteria > Pseudomonadota > Gammaproteobacteria > Burkholderiales > UBA11063 > Aquella. The sequence continues at coordinate 3,152 of JAGOUD010000146.1, read as the reverse complement.
TAATTAAAATAGGCCTATCAGGCACTATATTTATTTTGAAATATCTTGATCAGGAAATAGAATGTAGTGTTCCGATAGTGGGTAAGTTTAATATATATAACCTTTTAGCGGTAGTTGGGGCTTTATTATTAGACGGATATGCACTCAATGTTATTGTTGATTATTTTAAGAAATTAACTCCGGTATGCGGGCGGATGGAGACAATTAGACTGTCACAAAAGCCATTGGTAGTAATTGATTATTCGCATACGCCAGATTCTTTAAAAAATGCATTGTTGACACTACGAGAAATAGAACATTCAGGTAAACTCTATTGTATTTTTGGTTGCGGTGGTAATCGTGATGCTGCTAAACGTCCTTTAATGGGACAATTGGCAACTACTTTGGCTGATTATACTGTTATTACTTCTGATAATCCTCGCTTTGAAGATCCGGATAATATTATTACTCAAATTGCCGCTGGAGCAGCTAATGGGAATTATAAAATTATTTCTACGCGGGATACAGCGATAAAATATGTGTTGACTATAGCTCGTGCCGGTGATATAGTATTAATTGCTGGCAAAGGGCATGAGACCTATCAAGAAATAAATGGAGTTAAACATGAGTTTTCTGATTTTGCTATAGCTCAAGCTCTTTTATTAGATAAGGAATAAACAATAATAATGAAGTTATCTCTAGCTCAAATAGCCAACATGTGTGGGGGGAATTTATCTCTAGCTTCTAATCCTGATATAATGATTGATAATGTAAGTATTGATAGCAGGAATGTAGAAGATAATACTTTATTTGTGGCGCTAAAAGGCGAAAAATATGATGGACATGATTTTATTGCTGCGGTTTTAAATAATGGTACCGTTGCTGCATTAAGTAGCAGACAATTAAACTTACCTAACCTAATTTATGTTTCTGATACTATACTAGCACTGGGGTTATTAGCCCATAATTATAGAAAGTTATTTAATATCCCAATTATTGCCATAACAGGAAGTAATGGCAAAACTACAGTTAAGGAAATGGTAAAGAATATTTGCAGTAAAGAATTTGGTGTTCAAAATATATTAGCTACTGCAGGCAATTTTAATAATCATATTGGGATGCCCCTGACCTTATTACGTTTAAATAAACAACATAAGGTAGCTATTATTGAAATGGGCATGAATCATGCTGGGGAAATTAATTATTTATCCAAAATTGCCAATCCAACTATTGCGGTAGTGAATAATGTTATGTTTGCTCATAGTGAATCTTTTAATGATTTGACAGATATTGCTCAGGCAAAAGGGGAAATTTATGCAGGCTTAATCCCCGATGGAGTGGCTTTAATTAATCAACAATCTTCATTTGCGCCGCTATGGCAAAAGCAAATAAATAATGTACAGCAAGTAAATTTTGGGGTAGAAAATACTTTATGTTATTTGAAGTTTTCAGGAGAGGGCGGCGCATTAACTCTAGCAACTAGTAAAGGTGATATTAATTGTACTCTTAAAATTTTAGGGGAACATAATAAAATAAATGCGGTAACTGCGGCAGTCATAGCTTTAGAATTAGGTTGTACAATTGAAAGTATCACGTTAGGTTTAGAGAGTTATGCGGGATATAAGGGGCGGTTAGAGCAAAAAACTGCTTTTAATGGGGCACTAATTATTGATGATAGCTATAATGCTAATCCAGATTCGGTAAAAGCTGCGATTTTAGCCATAAAAAATTTACCAAAACCACATTGGTTTATTCTTGCTGATTTAAAAGAACAAGGTAAATTTACTACTTTAGTCCATGAAGAGGTAGCAAATTTTGCCTCTGAAAATGAGATAGATTTCTTAATTACTATTGGTAAGAGTAGTGAGCTAACCCACAATGTGTTTAAAGGACAGAAAATGCATTTTTTTAATAATCAAGATATAGTAGAATATTGTAAGCAATATTTACCAAAAAATGCTACCTTGCTGGTTAAAGGTTCACAGTCTATGAATTTGGGAGAAGTGGTAAATCAATTAGTACAATTACAAAGGTAACTCAATGCTTTTATTTTTAACCCATTGGCTCACGAAATTTATTGGCGCGTTTCGGGTATTTGATTATGTATCATTTCGCGCACTCCTTTCTTGTTTGGTTTCATTATTTTTTTCGATTTTAGTAGGACGGCGAGTAATCAATTGGCTAATTACCATTAAGATTGGGCAAACTGTCCGTAATGATGGACCACAAACCCATTTGATAAAATCCGGCACTCCAACTATGGGTGGAGTTTTAGTAATTTTATCAATAATTTTTACTACTTTGATTTTTGCTGATTTAACTAATTCTTATGTATGGTTGCTCCTTTTTGTATTGGTAAGTACTGGTGCAATTGGTTTTATTGATGACTACCGCAAAATTGTGTATAAAGATTCGAAAGGATTGTCCGGGCGTGCTAAAATGGTGTTGCAAACCATAATTGCTCTAATAGTTGCAATAGTTTTATTGTATGTAATTGAATTACCCCAATCCTTAAAATTCGTTATCCCCTTTGTTCGGGCAACTAATAATCCATTTGGTGTCGTTGGATTTTTTATTTTAACTTATTTTGTGGTGGTGGGTAGCTCGAATGCGGTTAATTTAACTGATGGATTAGACGGTTTAGTCTCCTTTCCGGTTATTGCAGTATCAATTGGACTCGCTATTTTTGCGTATATTGCAAGCAATAAGATTTTTGCAACCTATTTATTATTACCCCACGTTCCCGGAAGTCAGGAAGTAGTAGTTTTTTGTGGTGCTCTAATTGGCTCATGTTTAGGATTTTTATGGTTTAATGCCCACCCAGCAGAGGTATTTATGGGAGATGTTGGTGCTCTTGCTTTGGGTGCAACACTTGGAGTTATGGCAATTATTGTGCGTCAAGAAGCTGCTTTTGCCATTATGGGCGGGTTATTTGTATTTGAAGCACTATCTGTAATATTACAGGTGGTTTCTTACAAAACACGTAAAAAACGCATTTTTTTAATGGCACCGATTCATCACCATTTTGAATTAAAGGGATGGAAAGAAAATCAAGTTGTGGTACGCTTTTGGATTATTAGTATAATTTTATTATTAGTTAGTTTATCCACTATAAAATTAAGGTAGAGTGTATTAATATGAATTTTAGTAAAGATAGATTTGCTGTTATAGGG
>JAGOUD010000013.1:4739-21368 GCA_018061465.1 Burkholderiales bacterium | reverse complement strand
GTAGTTACCCAGAAGCACATATGGTAGCAATGTTAGCTTATGCTGTAAGTAATAATCGCGAGAATTTAGATCAGCAAATAGGATTTATTGCAACTAATTACCCCAATTGGATGATTCCACTTTATTGGAGCTCAGATCTATTAATTAGAAATAAACATTTTACTACCCTAACTAAAATATTACAGCCAATTGTAGAAGTAGCTAACCCGGATAAAATTTTACAAAATTTATATGTGGCAGCATTATTAAATTTACAACAAATTCAACCTGCAAAAGCATATTTAACTGTCCAGTTAACTACTGGTAATAATCATAATAATGTATTGATTAACTTAAGTTTAGTAGAATTACAATTGGTAGCATATCCTGAAGCTTTAACCTATCTTAATCAAGTTCAGTTAAACGATACGTCTTTAGCTAATGTAATAACGCTGCTCAAAGGAGTTATTTATGATTATACCGGACAAAATAGTAATGCAATAGCACAATATCAATTAGTGAATAATGGGCCATTACTAGCTATTTCTAACATTATGTTGCTTACTGCTTATCTAAATAATGGGAATTATGCCGCAGTAAATACAATGTTAGATAAGCTAGCCCATGATGAAAAGCTAAATGATGAACAAACAGTGCTATTTAAATCGGGTTATTATTTAGGTGAAGGTAAATATAAATGGGGATATGAATTGCTTAAAAGTAAGCTGGCGTTGTATGGAAAACATCCTGATTATTTATATCAATATGCAGCCTTTTCTGGAATGATGAATTATACACAACAATCCATTGATTTATATAAAAAATATTTAAAATATAACCCCACTGGAGCATCTGGCTATAATGATTTAGCCTATATTTATACTGAACAAACCAGTAATTATAAACTTGCTCAAAAGTATGCGGCTAAAGCCTATCAGCTTGCGCCAACTAATCCTAATGTATTAGATACCTTGGGATGGGTATATTATAAACTTGGTGATTATAATAAAGCGCTGCCTTATATAAAGACTAGTTATGAAATGAACTACTCTCCGGAAAGTGCCAAGCATTTGTCCGCTGTGTATGCAGCGTTAAATCGTCAGGATTTAGCTAAAAATGTAAAAATTATTGATAAGTCTCAATTACAGCAACAATTAAAGCAGCAAGTTATTTATAAATTGCAAGTGCTCTTGAGTTACTTACAGTTTGGGATTGAGGTAAAATAATTGCACATAAACTCACACCAGGTGAAAATTTGGTTATTATGCTTTCTTGCCTTTATACTTAATGGCTGCGCCAGCTTTTATGAGGTATCAGCTGATGCGCCGCCGCCTCATTATACAAAACCAGCGGTAATTGCACAAAGTTTCGATATTGCTGGACGATTTTCGATTAAAAGTACATCTAAAAATAACTATGGTAATTTTACCTGGACTAAAGATGCAGCCAAAGAAGAGCTAAATTTTAATACTCCATTAGGACAGACGGTAGCACAAATTATAATTGAAAGCGGTATAGCTACTCTAGTTACTAAAGATCAAACTTATTCTGGCAGCGATTTAGATGAATTAATGGAAGATAAATTCGGCTATATTTTACCTATGACCTACTTACACTACTGGATGCAGGGAGTAAGTTTACCTGATGTGCCCATAACTGAAGAACTTACTGATGGTTTTGTGCAATTAGGTTGGAGAGTTGAATATTTACAATGGATAGATGCTAATCATCCACAAATAGTTCAGTGCACTAAAGATGATCTTGTCATAAAATTTTTAATATCAGCCTAATTAATTTTTGATGCATGATTTTCTGGGAATGCTAGTGGTATAATTTAGCGTGATATATTATAGCGTGAAAAAAATAGCTGTATTAATTTAAAATGTGAATTATAATAATGTTGTTATTTATGGTTAAGAATTAAGAAGTCACAGCTACAGCAACAGTAAGTGAAGAATAATATAATTTGCCTAATCCTTTATTGAAATAGTCGGTATATAATGAATATTGTTTTTGATCGTGAGTTAATTGAAAAATGTCAGGCTAATGTTCCACGTTATACTTCATATCCAACAGCAGATAGGTTTAATTTATCTTATTCGCTGCCAATTCATCTGCAACAAGTAACTGATTGGTTTAAATTAGAATATATTGATCAACAACTGATTTCATTATATATTCATATTCCATTTTGTAACACGCTATGTTTATATTGCGGCTGTAACAAAATTATTACTAATGATCGCAGTAATATTGCGGTTTATTTAAGTTATTTAGAAAAAGAAATTGAATTATACGCTAAATTAATTGATAAAAAATTACCTGTAGTACAACTACATTTTGGTGGTGGTTCACCATCATGGATGTCAATAACTGAGGTAAATCAAATTATGCAAGTGATTAATAAATATTTTGATTTAAGCACGGCTCAAGAAATAGCCATGGAAATAGACCCTCGCCACACCAACCCTGAATTTATACTCGGATTAAAAGACAATGGATTTAATCGCATCTCACTGGGCTTACAAGACTTTGAGTATAAAGTACAAAAAGCAGTGAATCGAGTACAGAGTTTTGAGAGTAGTCAGGCTATATTAATTACTGCAAAGCAGGCTGGGTTTGGCTCCACTAATGTGGATTTAATTTATGGATTACCGCTACAAACCCTGGATAGTTTTACTCAAACGATAGAAACTGTTTTAAAACTTGCACCAGACCGTATTGCTCTATTTAATTATGCTCATATCCCAAGCATATTTATGCCGCAAACCAGGATTAAAGAAAGTGATTTACCTAGTCCGCAGGTAAAATTAGATATTTTACAAATGAGTGTTGCAAAATTGAGCAAATTTGGTTATAAATTTATTGGCATGGATCATTTTGCCTTACCCGATGATGAATTGTCTATTGCATTAAATAATGGCACTTTACAGCGTAATTTTCAGGGATACTCAACATTTGCGGATACAAATATGCTTTCCTTTGGAGTTTCTTCCATTGGGTTTACAGGTAGTGGCTATTACCAAAATGTTAAAGATTTACCTAGCTATTATTCTCATCTGGATAAGGGGTTATTGCCAGTAATGCGCGGAGTAATATTAAACGAGGATGATTTAATTAGAAAGTGCATTATTAGTCAAATAATGTGTCAATATTATCTTAATTATGCCGATATTGAGCAAAAATTTAACTTAAATTTTAGTGACTATTTTACCGTGGAATTATCTAAATTAGATGGTTTGTGTGCGCTTGGTTTAATATTTTTTACCCCATTTGGATTTGAAGTGAGTAATAGCGGTAGATTTTTAATTCGAAATATAGCAGCAGTTTTTGATAAATATTTACAATTAAATCAAGATAATAAGCGCTATTCTAAAGTTATTTAGTCTGTACTTTAAAAGATCTATACTACTCTCACTTATTCTTGATGTTCAATTATGAAGTTGGCATTATCTCATATAATTCACTTTTTCTTCAATGAAAATATTTTCCTTTAAAATTGTATGTTGACAAATTTAAATTTTTCTTTGTACAATCCGGTTGTGGGTGTTTTAAAAGGATATTTAATTATGCGGCCAGATGGAATAACAGATGGAGGACGAACATGGTCAATTGGAAAAGTAACATCTACACATAAGAAAGAATACCAAAAAGGAGAATATTCTAGGGAAAATGATGGGCTTGGTTTTCATAGACCGGGGCCGTCTAATGGTGATAGTGAAGAGAGTACGAATACATTGGGGCAGTGGACTACCGAGATCAGTGATGATAAATCAAGTATATATTTTAAAAAAAGTGATAAGAAAACCCCCATTATATTAAGTCAGCATCGTATGAAAGCTTTTTTAAATCAAGATTTTAAAACTGCTACAGAATTAAGAGGGTGGGATTGGGTATTACATCTATTTAGTCTGCGTAATATGCGTTCGGATAAAAAAGAATTATTAAAAACACTCTGGGAAGAATTAGTTGACAATAATCCAGGGGATAACAACGAGCAAAATCTTCAAGTTAAGACTTCTGCGGATTCTAACATTTCCCCAATTGAAGGAATTAGCCCAACTACGTATAATGCAAATGATCCAAATTTTATCCACAGGAGCACCCATAGCTTTAAAAATATATTAAAAGTAAATACCTCTAGAAATAGTATGGAAGGTGCACAACCATTAGCACAGAGCCATGAAGAGGAAAAAACTCAGAAGTTAAGGCAGTCTATTACAATTTTTGGAAAAATGCAGAAGCTTTTTAAGAGTGATAAAATAAATATGCCATTTGAGATAATTCTTGATCAGCAATTAGGACAATTACAATTTATTATTGACACTACAACAGTTTTATCAATTACCTATGAGCAAAATGCTAAAAATAATATAATTAAAATTTGTACCCAGAATGATTTAGACTGTACTGTCCAATATCCAAATAGTAAAATAAAGAAGGTGCATAGTAATGAGCGGATTAAAAGTTATCGCTCTGATGAAACTGATGACGAGGCTGCATTATGTGATATACCTCGTTTTAGGAGCGCTAAGATAATTGGAGCTGGAGATAATGGTGTAGTTCATCTTTATAAAACCCCAGATGAAAATGATAGTGGACGAATTAATAATGCTCGGGGGGTAAAAAAATATATATTGCTTAAAAATGTAAAAAATACAGATGAATATGGCCAATGTTTAGAGTTACAGCAGCATGAGCTTGAACAATATAATGACATAACCCATATTTTTGCAAATAATTTAAAGAAATTGTGTTATATTGGTGAAGAAATATTTGCCTCAGTTAACCATATAGTAAAGTTCGCCAAATATAGAGTTCGAGAAGCTGAACCTTTAATTTCTGAAGAAGGACGTTGTAATGTGGTTGAATACACGCCTAATAATGAAAAGAGGCAGAATGTTTTATATTATGATAGCTCTCATCATAAGATTTATTATTATTATGGTTTAAATAAAACAGAAGCATATTTTGAATTACCGCATGAGCTACGCGGTAAAACTGTAGCGGAAATAGATAATACCTTACACCAATTAATCGAAATGAAGAATGGCAGTCTTCAGATTAATTCGGGGTTAATATATTATGATAAACAAAATGGTTGGATTAAATATGTTTTTAAAGATAATAATAGGGCGGTAATTGACATAAGAACATTACCCGAAGGGCAACAATTAGATAATGTTGAGAGGGTAGTTAAATATTTAAATCAAACTTACCCGCCAAGTGATCCAAGCAACAGATTAAGTGCAGCGGTACGGAAAACTATTGGACCAACTACTAAAACTAGAGAGATTCTTGATAAAGATATAGATAATGATGATAAAAAGCGGGAACTTTTAAGGATTTTAGCAGATGCTTTAATAAGAATACAAATAGCTGGAGGGTTTGGCCTGGACGGTAAACGTGAAAATATTTTATTTAAGGAAGAAATTGGAGTACTACGCATAGATTTAGATTCTGATGTAATAGCTATGCTGCATTTAGCTTCTGGTGAATACTATAATATTGCAAAGTTTAATGCAATGATGATAGCGGCATGTAATAAAGATGAGCAAAATAGTATAGCGGGAAGTGAGCGATTCTCTAAAAATTTTCTTGGAAAATTATTTCAATTAGAAAATAATCACCGTTTTCAGCAAAATGATGAAATTGAGAAAAAATATATACAGCAATATTACCGGGCTCAAGGATTATTTTCTATTGTTAAATGTCTATTGCCGGATAGTGAACTGGAAAATTTGGTGGATAGAGGGGGACAGTGGGCATTTAGTAAAGGTCAAGATTCTGCTAATAACCCAAGAAGCCAATTGCAGCAGAAACTTGAAGCGATTATTCCCGATAATATAGGAGACTTTTTCCAAATAGAAAATTGGGTGAGTAAAAATACATTTAAACAAGATATGATTGAGTTTATTATAAGGTGGAATATGAGTGCGGAAGAAATAGAGCTAGATGAAACATCCCATTATGCGTGGATGAGAAGTTTCGTGGAAAGATTTTCATCACAAGTCGACCGCTTGCAGCAAGAGAAGGGTAATTTGGAAAAATACCCTAAGCCAAAAGGTAGTGTAAAAGCTCACAGTGTAGGTACTCGAACTTTTGGGCCACAATGGTATTCTTCTTTTTTCCGCCGATGATGGGGGAGTGGTATATTATTAGATTGCTTTATTTCACATTAGTAATAACAATTATATGAACAGGGCTGTATACATAGATAAACTAGTCATTTAAAAGTAAGCTAATAGACTCTTCATTATTAATTCGTCGAATTGTTTCCGCAAAGAGTGCGGAAATAGTTACTGCGCGGATTTTCTTACTCTTAACGCAAATGCCATCGAGGGGAATAGTATCAGTAATTACTACTTCATCAAGTACCGATTCTTCAACTTTTTTAACTGCTTCATTAGAAAAAATCGGATGAGTGGCGTAAGCATAAACTTTTGCTGCCCCATTTTGTTTTAAAGCTTCTGCTGCCTTACACAGCGTATTGGCAGTATCTACCATATCGTCAACAATTACACAAGTTTTACCATTAACATCCCCAATAATATTCATTACTTCAGCTTCGTTAGCTTTAGGACGACGCTTGTCAATAATTGCCATATCAGCATGTAATGATTTAGCAAAAGCGCGAGCCCTTGCAACTCCACCAGTATCGGGGGAGACAATAATTAGATTAGGGTATTTTTTAGATTTAATATCTTTTAATAAAACTGGACTAGCATAAATATTATCCACTGGTATATCAAAAAAACCTTGAATTTGATCCGCATGTAAATCAACTGTCAATAATCGGTTGATTCCGGCTGAGGTTAACATATTTGCGACTAACTTAGCCGAAATTGGTACTCTTACCGAACGCGGCCGCCGATCTTGTCTGGCATAACCAAAATAGGGTATCGCAGCCGTAATTCTACCTGCAGAGGCCCGCTTTAGCGCATCTGTAAGTAATAATACTTCCATGATATTGTCGTTTGTTGGGTAACAGGTTGGCTGGAGAATAAAAACGTCAGCCCCACGCACATTTTCAAGCAGTGCAATTGATACTTCACCGTCAGAAAATTTACTAATTGTTGCTTTGCCAAGTTGGATACCTAAACAGGATGCAACCATGGCGGCAAACTCAGGATTAGCATTGCCAGTAAATAGCATTAGGTTTTTTTTAACTAACATGGCGGTATTTCCTGTGTATAATATTGCTTATGCTTAAATTTCACAATATGGCAGGGGAGGCAGGGATCGAACCTGCGAATGTCGGAATCAAAATCCGATGCCTTACCACTTGGCGACTCCCCTATGGATTATGCATAAAAATTGGTGAAACATCCATACTTTTCACAAGGTAGGTATTATAACTTTTTCTAAGCGCATATGCAACTTTATTTGCATTTTCTAAATCATCAAATTGCATAAATAATGTACTGCCAGAACCCGTCATGACAAATTTTCCATTTTGCGCCAAATTGTTAATTATCTTTTTAAGTTGTGGATATACAGTAATTGCAACTTCTTCTAAATCATTACTCAATGTATTTAATAAATACTCTGAATTAATAAAACTAAAATCATTATTTAAATCTAACTTAAATGCTGCGAAAATTTTTGGTGTTGGGATTTGAAATTCTGGTTTAACTAGTACAAAATAGCGTTGTGCTAAATTAATTGGAGTAAATTCATCGCCAATTCCACCAGCATAAGCATTTTTGCCATAAATAAAAAAAGGTACATCAGCGCCTAAACTACGTCCAATATCTATTAATTCGTTATTGTTTAAATTTAGCTGCCACAAATAGTTAAGCGCAGTTAGCACTGTTGCTGCATTGGAACTGCCGCCGCCTAAACCAGCACCTACCGGGATTACTTTATCAATAATTATATTAGCACCAAAATTAGTACCGCTGATTTTTTGCAATAAGCTTGCAGCTTTGAAACCCAAATCAGTTTCATATGGCCACATTTGGTTATGGCCTACCAAAGTTATTTTAGAGTCATTGGTAACCTCAATTTTTATTCTATCATATAAATCAATCAAGCAAAAAATAGTTTTGAGTAAGTGATAGCCGTCACTGCGTTTGCCAACTATTTTTAACCCCAGGTTGAGTTTAGCCGGAGATAAATAGCTGATAAATTTTGATTTGTCTTCCATATTAACTCCGTAGTTACTTCATTAATTCTAATAAGCTATTAAATGAATCTTCAAATAATATTAATCCGTCTATTTGCAACTGTTCTCCCAACTTATTAAGATCAACAATATTATTTATTTCTTGGAGTGTCGCCTGAGCAGTTTCAATATCCTCAATTAAGCTATTACGCGCTATTCCATGGTCACGGAAAGCAGCTAAAGTTGCATCAGGTACTGTATTTATAGTGTTTTTTCCAATAAGCTCTTCTATATATAAAACGTCTGAGTATTGCGGATTTTTGGTGCCCGTACTGGCAAAAAGTAAAAATTGTGGCATTGCGCCTGCTGGTTTTAGATTATTAAATTTTTCTCCCCCAAATATATCATTATATTTAGCATAAGCTACTTTGCTTAAACTAATTGCAGTTTTTCCTTGTAAATGTTGTGGTAATTCTTTATCAATTGCAGTATCAATCCGCGAAATAAAAAAACTGGCAACGGCTTTAATGTTATCTATAGGCTTACCACTATGCACTCTTCTAGATAATCCATTTATATAGGATGTCCATACATTAACAAGCTGGTTTAAAGAAAAAATTAAGGTAATATTAACATTAATCCCCTCGCTGGTTAATTCTTCGAATGCTTCAAGGCCTGCTGGAGTTGCTGGAATCTTAATCATTAAATTTGGGCGGTTAACTGTATTCCATAAGCGTTTGGCATTTTCAATGGTAAGTCTGACGTTATGAGCTAAGTGGGGAGCAACTTCAAAACTTACATAACCATCAACATATTTTGAAGTATGGTAAATATTAGCTAATAAATCGCAAGCTTTTTGAATGTCTGGAATAACTAAAACTTCATAACGCTCTTCTAAACTTAACAAACTGTTTTTTAGGGAAACTAAATCATTTTGGTAGCTAATATCATTACTAATTGCCTTATGAAAAATTGTTGGGTTTGAGGTAACACCCACAATTCCATCAATATCAATCAGTTGTTTTAGGTTGCCGGAATTAATCAAGTTCCTTGATAAATTATCTATCCAAACAGCTTGCCCAAAATTTTTTATATTCAAAAGGTTACTACTCATTACTAATTCTCTTTAAACAGTGATTTTTAAATTTTTAATTATGGTTATTAATTTGACGGTTTAACGTTGCAACGCAAAATAATAGTTAGGGAAATAGTTCATCCTAGTATGATATACTAACGCCGCAAGTTGTGTCAAGGTTTATATAAGGTGTAGAATGAAATGAGTGATACTATAGATAGTTTACAGTTGCAAGAATGGTTGGATTCCATTGATAGTGTTATTGATTCTGATTCAGTTGATGTTGCAGAATATTTATTAAGCGCTGTAGCTAAAAGACTGAAAGAACGCGGTGGTAAGGGTCTAATAAGTAGTAGCACTACTACGGATTATGTAAATACAATTCCAGTTGACCAACAACCATCCTACCCAGGAGATAAGGCTTTAGAAAAGAAGATTGCTGCCTATATTCGATGGAATGCCGCCGTTATTGTCGCTAAAGCTAATAAAGAAAATAGTGAATTGGGTGGGCATATTTCTTCTTATGCTTCATCCGCTAGTTTATATGAAGTTGGCTTTAATCATTTTTGGCGTGCACCTAATGGCGATAATTATGGCGACATGATCTTTATTCAAGGACATTCTTCTCCCGGGATCTACGCTAGAAGTTTTGTGGAAGGACGCCTAACCAAAGAACAGCTATTAAATTTTCGTCAAGAATCAAAAGGCAGCGGCTTATCTTCTTATCCACATCCATGGCTTATGCCTAATTATTGGCAATTTCCAACTGTATCTATGGGGCTTGGTCCGCTAATGGCAATTTATCAGGCACGCTATATGAAATATATGGGAGATCGTGGCTTAATTAATAACGATGGGCGCAAAGTTTGGTGTTTTATTGGTGATGGCGAAACTTCTGAACCAGAAACACTGGGCAATATTCATATTGCTAAACGAGATAAATTAGATAATTTGATTTTTGTTATCAATTGTAATTTGCAACGTCTGGATGGTCCAGTTAACGGCAATGGAAAGATTATTCAAGATCTTGAAGGACTGTTTCATGGGGCGGGATGGAAAGTAATAAAATGTATTTGGGGCAAGGGCTGGGATGCATTACTTGAACGTGACCATAGCGGTAAACTTAAAGAATTAATGATGGATACTATTGATGGTGAATATCAAGCCTATAGAGCAAAAGATGGAAATTATATTCGGCAGAAGTTTTTTGGCAAAAAGCCCGAAACTCTAGAATTAGTTAAAGATATGACAGATGATGATATTTGGAAACTCACACGTGGCGGGCATGATATGGATAAAATATATGCTGCTTATAATGAAGCAGTAACCAACCCTGAAGGGCGCCCAGTAGTTATTTTAGCTAAAACCATTAAAGGTTTTGGTATGGGAAATGAAGGGGAGTCGCAAAATGTTGCGCACAATACTAAAAAATTGTCAATTGATACTTTAAAAAATTTACGTAGTAAATTTGTTATTCCATTAACGGATGCACAAATTGAAGATTTTCCTTTTATAGTTTTGGATAAAAATAGCCCAGAAGAAAAATATCTTCATGCACAAAGAGAAAAATTGGGAGGATATTTACCAGTTCGGCACCGCGTGAAAGCTAATTTACCAGTGTTGCCATTATCTGCTTTTGAAAATTTATTAAAAGGTACTGAAGATCGCGAAATATCAACTACAATGGCTTTTGTACGTATTTTAAATATACTTACTAAAGATAAAGAGCTGGGTAAACATATTGTGCCGATTGTACCTGATGAATCGCGTACTTTTGGAATGGAAGGAATGTTTCGTCAGCTAGGGATTTGGTCACATGTTGGTCAACTCTATACTCCGGAAGATTCAAGCCAATTAATGTTTTATAAAGAAGATATTAAAGGACAGATATTTCAAGAAGGAATTAATGAGCCAGGGGCAATGTCAACTTGGATTGCTGCGGCTACTAGCTATGTAAACCATGGTACGGCTATGATTCCGTTCTATATTTATTATTCAATGTTTGGTTTTCAACGAATAGGTGATTTAGCTTGGGCAGCAGGTGATATGCGTGCTCGCGGCTTTATGATTGGCGGCACTGCGGGACGTACCACTTTAAATGGAGAAGGTTTACAACATGAAGATGGGCATAGCCATATTCAGGCTGGGTTAATTCCGAACTGTTGTAGTTATGATCCAACTTTTGCTTATGAACTTGCAGTGATTCTATGCCATGGTATGCGTGAGATGTATGTTGAAAATAAAGATAAATTCTATTATGTAACTGTAATGAATGAAAATTATTCTCACCCAGAAATGCCACAGGGAGTTGAAGAGCAAATTATAAAGGGTGCATATTTATTTAAAAAAGTTGGTAGAAGTAAATTAAGTGTTAACCTAATGGGAAGCGGTACTATTTTTAGAGAAGTAATTGCTGCTGCCGACCTATTGCTTAAAGATTTTAAAATTACAACACATCTTATTGCCGCTCCCTCATATAATGAACTATGTCGTGATGGCAATAATGCTGTGCGGCATAACATGCTTCACCCAACTAATGAGCCCATCAAACCGTTTATTACGGAACTATTAGAAACGACTAAAGCTAAAGTTACGGTATCGGCTACTGATTATGTGCGAAACTACGCTAGTCAGATACGTGAATATGTCCCATCACGCTATATTGTTTTAGGAACTGATGGTTTTGGGCGCTCTGACTCAAGGGCCGCACTGCGCGAATTTTTTGAAGTTAATCGTTATTATATTGTAATTGCCGCATTAAAAGGTTTAGTTGATGAAGGTTTAATTGAAACTCAGGTTATAGTTGATGCAATTAGTAAGTATAATATAGATCCAAATAAACTTAATCCATGGGAAGTATAAAATTTTTATAAAAGGTAAATATAAATGTCGAATTTAGTTGAATTAAAAGTTCCGGATATTGGAACTGATGATAAAGTTAGTGTTGCTGAAATTTACGTGAAAGTTGGGGATAGCATCAGTATAGATGATAACTTGATTATGCTAGAAACTGATAAAGCTTCAATGGATGTACCTGCGAGTGAAAGTGGAATAGTTAAAGAAATTTATGTGAAAGTTGGTTCTAAAGTAAGTCAAGGTGATGTTATTATAAAGGTTGAAGCAGCAACTTCTCCAACTACTGCCGCTAAAACAGATACTGTACCTGCAAAAACTGCCGTGGCAGAAACTGTTGCACCTAAAAATATTAATAATAGTAATAGCAGCAATACTAAAACTAATACCACGACTAATGATGATGAAGCTATTGATGAAGACAGCTTTTCTCGGGCAATTGCATCGCCATCAATTAGAAAGCTTGCGCGGGAATTAGGGGTGGATTTGAGTCTGCTCAAGGGGAGCGGCTCTAAGGGTAGAGTTACTGAAGCTGATGTAAAATCCTTTGTTAAAGGTATAATATCTGGTGAAACTTTAAATGTGTTGCCGACAGTGGTGAACAACGTTGGCGGTGGATTAAATTTATTGCCGTGGCCTAAAATTGATTTTGCTAAATTTGGTGAAGTTGAGGTTAAACCACAGTCGCGGATTAAAAAGATTTCAGCAGCAAATTTAGCACGAAATTGGGCAATGATTCCGCATGTAACCCAATTTGATGATGCCGACATTACTGGGCTTGAAGAATTTAGATGCGAGCTTAATGAAGAGTATAAAAAAGATGGAATTAAAATATCGCCTTTAGCATTTTTAATTAAAGCCAGTGTGTTTGCTCTAAAAAAATTTCCTCAATTTAATACTTCACTAGATGGTGATAACCTAATTTATAAAAAATATTTTAATATAGGTTTTGCCGCAGATACCCCCCACGGTTTGGTTGTGCCAGTGCTAAAAGATGCCCACAGGAAAGGAATTGTGGAAATTGCAGCTGAAACTAGCGCATTGGCTAAATTAGCACGTGAGGGTAAACTCATGCCAACGGATATGCAAGGCGGTTCCTTCACTATATCAAGTTTAGGTGGAATCGGCGGTACCGCATTTACTCCAATTATTAATGCGCCAGAGGTTGCTATTTTAGGAATATCTAAATCAAGTATTAAGCCATGGTGGAATGGTAAAGAATTTGTGCCGCGCTTAATAATGCCGCTATCTCTATCCTATGATCATCGTGTAATTGATGGTGCTCTAGCTGCTAAATTTACCACTTATTTAGCTAATATTTTGGCTGATGTTAGACGTTTAATATTATAAAAATGGGGTATTTTTTAGTTAAGTGGTCTTTTTGGCTAAAAGTATGGCGTAATTTTAGCCAAAAAGATGGAGTTACGCAAGCAAGTAGTTTTTCCTTTACTGTATTGTTGTCATTTATTCCATTTTTATTGTCAATTACATGGATTATAAAATTTATTCCCTTACCCCATATGTACATTGATAAATTAGAAAAATCGTTATTTATGCATTTTTTACCAACAATGGGCGATTTTCTCTACCAACGGTTTAAATTTACTTTAGCTCATACCCACGATTTATCTTGGATGGGCTTTGGTGGAATGTTTATAACCGCTTATATATCATTAAAAAGTCTGGAACAATATTTAAATCGTATATGGCAGGTTAGACAAACAAGAAATATAAGATCGTTTTTATTAATCTATGTTTTTTTTATGCTTTTAGGCCCCTTAATAATGGGAGTAATGGTTGTATTACAGCTATATGCTAAAGTTTATGCTATCTATGGTTTAAAAATTATACTTTCTTATCTTAACTATTCAATTGGAATATTACTCTTTATTTTAATTTATAAGGTTTTGCCAGCTGCTAAAGTAAAATTAAAGCATGCAATTTTGACAGGAGTTATTGCTGGCAGTTTTTTTGAAATTGCTAAACGGGGGTTTGTTATTTATATAAGTAATTTTTCAGTATATAACAAACTTTATGGTTCATTAGCTGCTTTTCCAGTGTTTTTATTATGGGTGCATATTTGTTCTTTAATCTTATTTTTTTGTGCGCAAATTACGTATACATTAGGGGAAGTTGACGATAAAAAAAATTGAGATAATAGCTCACCGAGGGGTGGCGTATGCTCCAGAAAACACTCTGTCAAGTCATCAATTAGCATTAAATATTGGAGTGGATTATATTGATGTTGATGTGGTATTAACTAAAGATAAAGGTTTACTGGCTTATCATGATTTAATTATCAATCCCAATATCTTATGTTCTACCACTGGTCAGTATCTAGCTCATAGCTTACCTGAAATGTTAAATCATCTAGATGATTATAATTTAGATGAGATAATTATTAAAAATTTAACCTTAAAACATATAAAAGAAAATTATCTAGTAAAATTAAATCCGCATAGCCCATATTCCAGATGGTTTCCTGAACAACAAAATTATCCGGCAACACCTTTAGCTAGTTTGCAAGAAGTAGTTGATTTAGTGAATGAAAGTGGCAATAACAAGGTGCAAATTCAAATAGAGCTTAAAAATGATGTTGAATTTCAAGATTGGTGCAATCTGCCGGCAGAATGGGCACAAATAATTTATAAATTTATTATTGCTAATAATTTAATTGGGCGCGTTAAAATACAATCATTTGATTGGCGCATTTTAATGCTGTTAAATTATATGGATGAGCGGATTAAAACTGCGTATTTAGTACATTATGATCAGCACAATAATTTTTTAGAGTGGCTGGATGATATTAAAGCAAACTCTTTCTCTAATTTAGAAATAAATAATTTTAAGTTTATATATTCAGATATATTAAAAAAAATCAATGAATGTGAACTAGATTTGTTGCAGTCATTAAACAATAAATCACCTAATGAATATAAGGATTTAATTAATTTGGCAATGATTAAATTTATTAAGGCTGTTGGCGGATATTCCTATGAACCTGAAGATATGGAATTAACTAAGGAATATCTTAAAACAGCACATAGCCTTGGATTAAAGGTATGTGTATGGCACTATCCCGAGCGTGCCGGCACTATTTATGATGCTAAATTAGTACGTAAATTAGTTACTTGGGAAATTGATGGAATTACAACCGATAAACCTGATTTATTAAGGCAGCAGTTGCTAGAACTAGGGTATACAAGTACTTAGCGAATTTTACGCAAAAGCATTAGATTTATGGTTAAATTACGACTTTGTTTAAGTATGATTTCATCGTTATGTTTATCCATAAATTTCGTATGGAAAATAATGTAGAATATTTTTTTATTAAAATATTTATTGTGCAACTTAAATAAATTAGTAATAATGTACTGATACATAATGGTTTTATTGATTAATTAATGTGTGAGTATTTTAAAAGATATATACTGTTTAGAAAAATTAAATTTTTTTTATATCTTAACTTTATTCTGCCACCCAAAAAGTTATGGTGGTTAATTAAGTGAGTAAAGTATATTATTGGTATAGTAAATAAATCAATAAGATCATTAAGCTGATCTGTGTTCATTCAAAAAGGTTAATTAAATATGCGTGGAAATTCTGTAGGTAAAAGTGTTAGAAATTTTTTTAAATCTTCTTCAAGTGGTAAACAACCTTCCCAGCATAAACAAGATGATCCCTCCAGCATGGGTAGTGGTAGAGTAATGGGTAATATCAAGATTGAAAGCTCAAGTAAGAGCATTCCAATTGTAGCTGCAAGAAGGAGTATTATAATTGGTGGAGCTAGTAGCGATGAGGTACCTAAGGTAAATAAATCAGTGCCAGCTGATTGTCCTCAAAATCGAACTAGCGGAGGATTTGATTCATCTTTAAATTCTAAAGAACATGTAGAAGCCTTAAATATTGTTAATAGTCGAAGTTATAAAGGAAATGGCATAGTATTACAGACCTTAGATGGTGCTCCTTTCCCACATTCTTCACAAGGTGGGAAAAATAGCTATGGTAATTCTTCAGCAAATAGTTTGGGGACGAGCTCACCAAGTCCAAATAGTACACAACAAAGAAGTAGTAGTGGAGCAATGGGGAATATCCAAAGTGGAAGTTCAAGAGATAGTATTAAAATTGGTGGAGCTAGTAGCGCTGATTGTCCTCAAAATCAAGTTGGAGGTTTTGAGTCCTCTTTACATTCTCTAAATAGAGATCCTTTCGTAGGTTTAAGTTATACAAATGGTCAGGGATTAAAGGTATTCAAGAGTGCTACTCCCCAAAATTCTTTACTAGAGAGGAGAAGTAGTAGCGAGGATTCTTCAGAAAATAATTCGTTGGATATAACCCAGAGTCCAAATATGACACAACAACCCACAGAAGTTCCAGCAGAGGAAGATGTGTTACCACTGGATATTAATCCAAATACAGATGGCCAGAATAATGAACAGCCAATTACTTCTATATCTTCTTCACTAGATGAGAGAAATAGTAGTGGTAATTCTTCAGAAAATAATTCGTTGGATATAACCCAGAGTCCAAATATGACACAACAACCCACAGAAGTTCCAGCAGAGGAAGATGTGTTACCACTGGATATTAATCCAAATACAGATGGCCAGAATAA
>JAGOUD010000013.1:0-4639 GCA_018061465.1 Burkholderiales bacterium | reverse complement strand
TGAACAGCCAATTACTTCTATATCTTCTTCACTAAATGAGAGAAATAGTAGTGGTAATTCTTCAGAAAATAATTCGTTGGATAGATCACTGAGTCCAAATATGACACAACAACCCACAGAAGTTCCAGCAGAAAAAACATCAACACAGGTTAAAGATCTAGCAAAAAGAAGTGATCCTATAAATATATCAGGCAATATTTCTGAAGGAGATGTTTTATTAGGTCATATACCAAAGAAAACTTATTTCTCACGTACGTGCAAAAGTGAAAATAATTTACCCGATGACAATGGTGCTGCTAGCATAGAGGAGTTAAGTAAAAATGATGATTCAATATTCTCATTGGAAGAAACTCTACACTCTTATGAGCTAAGCACTAACGTTACAAGTAAGAATTCTGTAGTAACCCCTTCAAAAAAAATCGACTCTACCAATAATGGCCAATTAGGTACAGCTCCCAAAGGAGGTGTGCCGGAGTCAAACTCATCTCCATCTAATCAAAAAAATCCACGTAGTAGTGGTGATATAGTTATTAGGGACAGGGCAACTTGGAAGACATCATTTAGTAGATCTACAACTACAAAACTATCACCGGGGGTATCTGCAGTTAATTTTACAAAAGATGAAATGGCTGAAGTAGAGATAGAACACTTACTATCAAAATTTCAAGGTATATTTTTTATAAATATTGAGCGCCATATTAGAGTATTTTATGAGAATAAAGCAACCATTACAGCACAAAATGCCGAAGTAGGGGAGCTGGTAAAAGACCCAAATCTAGACATGAAGGCTGCTGTTCTTAACACCAAAGAAGAGAAATTTGCTAAGTTTATGGGTGAGATTAAGAGAAATACAGATACAAGCTCTATTTTATTTAATAAATTTAGTAGTATTAATGGTCCTAATGGTGTGGATGCAGATCTCAAGAAGAATAATAATTATAAAAGTCCAACCAAGAATGCGGCTAATGGAGTTAATGGAGTTAATACCAATCCTCCTAACGATAATGATAAATGTTTAATTACAAAAGTTGACGATAGGTGCTATATTACTGAAGAAAATACACCCTTAGAGCAAATAACAAAGGATAATTCTGACTGTAGGATTGTAAAAATTAGCTTAAAAGCAGAAGCAACAGGTAATGATATATTTAAAATTCAAGGTTATAGCAAAACAGCTGAGCGCTTACAGCGTAAAGGTATTTCATCTTTTGTGGCACAAGATATTACTCAGATATATAAATCCACACAATCCACACAATCAGACAATAAAATAATAAAAGTATTTACTGATAATAGCGGCAGCAATATTGCGGTTTTATATGCTTCACAAATAGCACTCTGTATAGATTTAGAGGCATTAAAAAAAGATTCTCCACATACATTTAATTATTTATGGAAAAATAAGGAAGTTGCAAAAAAATATATCAGTTTCTTTACTTTAATGTTCAGGAGTAAAGTGTTCTATCCACATGCTAAAATTGCACATGTGTTGGATAAGTATATGTGCCCAACTGATAATTCATTATCAATTGAAACTGGCTTAGAAATTTTGAAATCTATAGCAGCAACTAAGGATGAAACTACCACGACTACTGTAGCTACCACCACCACTACCGCCAGTTCTGATAACCCACTACTCCAAAATGATGAAGAGGACGTAAACTTAGACAATGTTTTATTTGAATAAAGATAACTATAATTCCAGCTGGTAGCCTTCTTCTATCCAGCTGCGAGAGCCGCCATTCATTGAAGTTACATTAGTATATCCCATCTTTTGTAGATTATAGGTGGAGAGTGCAGAACGAAAGCCGCCACTACAATAGAGAATAATTTCAGCGTCTTTAGGTATGGTTTTTTCTATGTCGCGTTCGATAATTCCGCGCGCCATATGAATAGCGCTAGGAATGTGGCCTTGTTGCCATTCATTATCTTCACGCACATCAATTAACACAAATTTTTCTTTATTTTTAAGTTTATTTGCCACTGTGCTTATATTAGTTTCTTTGATAAAAGGACGACATTCCTCAACTAATTTTAAAAATCCATTATTATGTTCCATTTGTAATCTCCTTCAATTTTAATAATAAGTTATTAATTGCGAGCCGTCTATGGCTAACTTGGTTTTTTATTTGTGGTTCTAGTTCTGCCATTGTTTTGCCATATTGTTTCAAATAGAAGTGTGCATCATAGCCAAAACCATTACTACCACGCGGTATATCTATTATTTCTCCAAGAATAACCCCATCGGTAATTATTGGTTGTGGGTCAGATTCACTTCTGACTAATACTAATACGCAATAAAAATAAGCGCTTCTATCAGCAATATTACTTAAATCGGCAATTAGTTTTTGATTGTTGTTAAAATCATTCTTAGGTATTCCCGCATAACGCGCTGAATACACCCCAGGTCTACCTTGCAATGCACGAACACATAATCCAGAATCATCAGCTAATGCCATCTGCCCACTTTGCCGTGCACAATGGCGAGCCTTATGTAATGCATTTTCTACAAAGGTAGAATATGGTTCATCTATTTCACTAATACCCAGACTATTTTGGGCCGTAATTTTTATTTCTATATTAGCAAAAATATCGCTAAACTCCCGAATTTTACCACAATTATTTGAGGCTAAAATAATTTGTTGTGGTTTAGTTTCTATCATTATTAAAATCATCCCGAGCAATCTGCCCAACCATTATTGGATCAACCCGTGCTATTAAATGAGTGTAAGGATTAATTTCATGTGCGTACAATATAGTGTTTATGTCTACCCATTGTAGTGGTGCTATTTTTAAAAATACTTCAATTTGTGTTACGAGTTCTGGTATGACTGGCTTTAAATAAATACTTAATAATCTAAAGGCATTTATAAGTATTGAGCATATATTATGTAAGAGTTCTATTTGGTCATTATCTTTAGCTAAAACCCATGGTTTTACTTGGTCAATATAAGTATTTATGCTATCGGTTAGCTGCATAACACATTTTAATCCTTTGGCATATTCGCGTTCCTGGTAAAAATTGGCTATTTCAGCCTGCTTGTCAATAATGGAGTTTAATAAAGTTTTATCAGTAAGGTGGCTGCTTAGTTTATTACCAAAGAATTTATTTAGAAAGCTGCTGCTTCTGGAGGCAATATTAATAAATTTACCGACTAGCTCAGAATTTATTTTAGCTACAAAATCATCAATAGAAAAATCAATGTCTTCTATTTTATTATTGAGTTTAGATGCAATATAATAACGGTAAAAAGTGGGTGATAGCCCACTTTTAATATAGCTTTTGGCAGTGATAAATGTGCCCCGTGATTTTGACATTTTTTGTCCATTAACCGTTAAAAAACCATGAGCAAATATTCCATTTGGGGTTTTATATTGGGCGCTGTTTAATACAGATGTCCAAAATAATGCATGGAAATATAAAATATCTTTACCAATAAAATGATAAATTTGAGTATTTTCATCATTCCATAATGCATTAAAATTTAAATTATTCTTATTACAGTAGTGCATTAAACTGCCCATGTAACCAACCGGCGCATCAAGCCATACATAAAAATATTTATCCGGGTCGTTGGGTATTGCAAAACCAAAATATGGGCTATCCCGCGAAATATCCCAATCCTGTAGTCCTGCAGTTAACCACTCCTGCATTTTGTTTTTAGCTTCTATTTGTAAATGTCCGCTCTCACTTAACCATTTATTTAAAAAGTCCACACAGTCAGTTAGTTTAAAGAAATAATGTAGCGATGATTTTAGAATGGGCTTACTCATGGAAATGGTAGAATAAGCATTGATTAATTCAGTAGGTGCATAAATTGCCCCGCAACTTTCACAACTATCTCCATATTGTTCAACGGCGCTGCATTTAGGACAGGTACCTTTAACAAAGCGATCTGGCAAAAACATTTGTTTAGTTTCGTCATATAATTGATCTATAGTCTTAGTGACTATTTTTTGATTGTCAAGTAGCTTTTGAAAAATTTGATAAACTAATTGCCGGCTTTCATCTGAATGTGTGGTGTAATATTCATCATAGCTAATTTCAAAATTAGTTAAGTCCTGTACATGTTCGGTATATACTTGAGCTATCCATTCTTCTTCACTCATACCTAATTGTTCGGCTTTTAACATTACTGGGGTGCCATGTGTATCATCAGCACAGATAAAATAGCATTTTCTTCCTTGCATTTTGTGAAAACGTACCCATATATCCGCTTGTATGTGTTCAACTAAATGCCCTAAATGAATGCTCCCATTAGCATATGGCAGTGCGCAAGTTACAATTATATTCTTATTATTGTGCATTATATTGAACTGATCCTATTCTTAAAATATATACTGAAATATATTGAAGCTTCAGTATAAAAGGCAACAAAACTTATACAACGTATAAAATTGTTATGTATAAATGGTTTACCTTTTTTGAATTGTTATAAATAATTATATGAAAAATTTTAAAACGTCAATTTTACCACATAAAATTAAGCCTGGTCTAACAAGAATTCCTAATATAAAAAATATTATTGCTATAACCTCTGGAAAAGGGGGCGTCGGTAAATCTACCACCGCGATTAATTTAGCAATTAGTTTAGCTAAAAAAGGTTTGGATGTAGGCATTCTTGATGCTGATATATAT